>JAUILJ010000135.1 GCA_030433055.1 Polyangia bacterium | reverse complement strand
GTAGACTACGCAGTTGTCGAAACGGAGTGCGTCGTCGGTGAAATGCTCGCTCCCTTCCGTCGGCCGTCCAAGGACTTCTTTCACATGCGCCTTCGAGTCACCAAACGTGAAGGTCCCGAAAAACCGGATCTGCTTCGCAAAGGACGCGGTCGTAACTGGTGGTGCTGATTGGGCGCAGCCCTGCAGCAGCAGCCCTACCCCAAGAACTCTCAGAATCGGTCGCAGCAGCACCGTCCAAATTCCTTTCCCACGCAGTCCTCGAACCGCTCCCCGCCGCAGCCCGCCGCAGCTATCGCCCTGAGTGTTGTCCGGGTTGGCGGACCAAAAGCCTGGCAGCGCGAATAGCCTCGTTGTCGGCATTCAAGGAACTCGTCGTCCTCGCATGCCCCTCCCACGTCCTCGACCGAGACGCTGGGGCGCTTGCTTCGTGGCGGAGTGGATTCAACTCCCCCTGACGACTGCGGCTCCCCTTGGCTCTGAACATCGTCCACGAGCTCCACGACCTCGACCCCGAGCAGCGCGCTACAGTCGCGAGGAGGCTTGCTCTGGTCCGCTTCGTATTTGCATTCAGATGGTGTGCCATCACGGCGAAGCGTCTCTTTGCTTGTCTTGGACGAGATCCCCGCGGCCAGGCCGAGACCTCCCGCACTGGAACTAGCCTCCGCCGAGGCTCCGGCAAAGAACTCGAATGCACCCACCGAGAGTCCATGGACCACATGGCTTGCCCCCTCGCAGGTTCCGCGCAGCATTGAACGGCTAATGTCATCGTCGGGGCCAACGAGGCGCCCAACGACCATCATGTCAACGTTGAGCTCACCTGCGGATGCGAGCTTCCCCTCGAAGGCTGCTGCGTAGACTGGGATGGTGGCGTACAGGTCGTCACTGTTCCTAACAACGATGGTCTCCTGTTTCGGGGTGGTGGGAATGAACTGGTACTGGGACGCCACGTGGCACCGCGACAGCACCTCCATGTCACACCCATCGTAGCGGACCACAACGAGACCGCTCTGGGCGACGGTTTCGAGTTCAGCCCGACGAGTGGCAGGCCACTCCACAATCAGCGGCTTCTTCGGACTCTTGACAACCCCACAGGTAGTCTGGCCTTCAGGTTCAAAGGCGGGCGGCGCTGCAACCGCTCCTGTGCCTCCACATGCGTTGAGAGTGCACGCAAGCACCGTCAGGAGAGCGCTGTGCTTCATTGGGAACTCCTTGCCTAGATAGTACTACGCTGTAGGACGAGTTCCTTCCCTTTGTGCTGGATCCTGAGAAGCTTGCGGGGGTTAGCCCAGTTGCTGGCCAGACGCGTCAATCCTGGGATCGCTTCCGAAAGGCGAAGATCACTCTGCTCGCCCCGACGCTTCGGCTGACGAGCTCACCACCCACTTGCCCGGCACCACCACCGCTCCCGCCTTCACGGCGACGCGACCCGAGCTGGTCCTGGAAGGACTGGCGACGGCTGCCCGACTTGCTTGGTCGGCTTCGTTCCTCACGGCAAGCGTGGGTGCATTAGCCAAGCGAGTGCGTGGGCTTCGGCCCATGGGGGTGGCCTTCCCCCGATTTCGTTGACACCTAGTTAGGCGGCTTGCGCCGCGTATTGGTCTTCGACTTCTGCGGGTGTCTTGTAGCCGAGCGACGAGTGTAGTCGCTGGCGGTTGTAGAAAATCTCGATGTACTCGAAGAGAGCGGCGCGCAGGACGAGCCCGTTGGGCCAGGTTCGCCCGTGCAGGAGTTCAGTCTTCAGAGTCGAGAAGAAGCTCTCAGCGACGGCGTTGATGCCCCTATGTCAGTCAAGCAGCTTCAACGATGATGGTTGCGGGCCCCGCGACTTCCGAAGCCTGCAGAACTTTGAACACTTCGCGGGCGATGTAGCGCTTGATACATCTGAGGATCTCAGGCTTAGACAAGCCCTCAGCTCTTCGGCGTTGAACATATTCCTTGGTGCGAGGATCGCAGCGTGCGCGCACGAACGCGATCACCCACAGCGCCCGGTTCGCGTCACGATTTCCCCCTCGATTCAGGCGATGCCGGTGCTGCCTACCAGAGGATGCATCGACAGGAGAGACACCGCACAAAGCTGCGAAGGATGCCTCGTTCTTTAAGCCTACGCTCAACGGAATGGGTTCCGCGCCGAAAACGGGGAGGAACCGCTGCGAGATCTCGCCGCACGCTTTCGTAGCGGCTACTGCGTGCGGCGTGGCGCTCCTCGTTCGGTAGCACGCTACCCCACAGAGAAGTTGTCGATCCGTACGGAACTCGATGTCAGCGCCCACTGTCGGACCAGCAAGGCGAGTCACGTGCGCCCCAGCGCGCGCTAGGTTCGCTGCCACCCGCAGTTCATACCTGTAGTCCTCATACGCTTCCCCATCCTCGAGCATCCGGCGTACGAGTCCGGGAAAGCCATCGACGCCTTCGGTGCTTTGTAGGTCGTCAGCCAAGTGCTGCAAGCGGAAACGACTTTCCGAACTTCTGGTTGACCAGAGGTGCCGGATAGGATGATTGGCAGGTATTCGACGAAAGTTCAGGTGGCGACGCAGGGCTCGGATGTGCTCGATCTCGAGCGCCTCGATGTCCGCTGCACAACGCCCCCCCAGAAACCTCAGTGGAGGCTCGGCTGCGAGCCGCCTTCGAACGGCTTCACGCTTGGACTCACCCTGCCCCTTTCTCCTCCGCGTCCCCATGGCCTAGGGTAGCGACTGGCCCACGCCTTTCAACCAGCGGTCACATAGATCTCGCCGCTTGAGGTGAGCTGCATACGGCGTCACCAAGCACCCTTGCCACGCGCAGCCGCCGAAGCTAGCGCGCGGCGCGCTAACTCCGACTTCTTGGTCTAGCACTTCAGGAGAACACCACACTCGGCGCGGGACGCCTGATCATGTGCACGATCTCCCCACGAAGCTTCACGAGTGCATCGAGCGCATCCAGCACCGTGTTCACATTCTTGAGGTGCGATGGGATGATGGCCCCGTTCGTCCCTTCGAATGGACGGCTGATCCCCGCAAGCGCAAGTAGACTGGTCACGGCGTCGCCACCAGCGCTGTTCATCCCATACCGTTTCTCCCCGTCTCCGAGAGCGCGGGAGCGAACCTCCTCGCGCCAGAGCACGCGCCATCCAGGGGTGACGGCAAGTTCCCAGGCAGGCTTCTTCTCTAGTGTGGCTCTCACGATGGCGGGAATGCAGTCTGGCGGAATCTCACTCGACACCCTGCCAGCTATTTCGATCGCAATGCATTCTGCGAAGTTCTCCCAAATTCCATAGAGAAATACGACCGCCGAAGCGAAGAGTGCGCGCTCCTTGTTTGAGGGTTTTCCACGACCGTCACTCATGTAGTCGAACAGGTTGTCCACCACCTGCAGCGCGGAGGTGAGATCAGTGCTCGCGCTTGTAGGACTTGTTGTCCAGTGTCCCATGTCGTACCTCTGCCCATTTGCACGCCGCCAAGACGGGCGCGCGTGGCTACTTCAAAACGAAGAGCATCACCAGCGACCTGAAATCCAACCTAGGTGTGATCAGAGATTCCAGAACCTGATACCACTGGATCGGGATTTGACATGTGCGTCCGAGCTACCTTCCCATGCTCAAGTGATTGCCACCTCGATGTTACCAGCCTTGAGTACCCCCAGGCGAGCACAATGAGGAACCGTCGGCGTGGATTCGATTGCTCTACTCAGGGAAGCCATCCGCGAGCTGCTCACATACATTTCTGATACTACGCTCAACCTCAGCAATCCCCTCTGGTCCATAGAGGTCCCTGAACGCCACACCCACGGTGACGGAAAGATTGGCGGTTGCTCTCGCGATGACTCGCTTGGAGTCGTTCGTTCGCGCCACAGCCTCAAACATCTGACCTTCTTCGGTGGGTCTCCACCCTGACTCCATATTATAGTTGTTTCTGTCCATCGTGACCTCCAAACAGGGACGTGAAAGTGAAGTGCTAGTCCGGCCCGCGCGCCGTACTGAAAAGCGTGGAGTGGGCGCTAGGGCTGGCACACAGATCCGGGGTAGCGGTACCCGGCCCCATCAATGCATTCACAGTAACTCCCGAGCGGGAAGGATCCATTCGTGATTTGGCACGGAAGCCCAGCTGTACAACACGTGGTCCCCAGTCGAACCTGACACTGGCCTCCGATGCAGTCTGCGTTGGACGAGCACGCACCACAGGAGTTGCCGCAAGGGTCAGCACCGCACGTCGCTGAACCGCAGCCGCACGGCACGCATTGGCCGCTCAGGCACTTCGATCCCGTTTGGCAGCTTCCGCATGTGCCACCGCATGCGTTCGGTTCGCACGTCTGGCACCCGCCTGCGACGCACTCCGTTCCGGTAGAACAGGTTCCGCAGGACTTCTGGCAGCGCGAATCCTTGCCGCATTGCAGCCCTTCCTCCTCGCAGGTTGGAATGCAAGGCCCGCAGCTGAGTCCGTCTTCCGAGACGATGTGGTTTGGGTCGCGGCACACGCACTCGCCGGACTCCAATCGTTTCATTGTTGTGTTGTCGGGGCACGGCACTCTGCACTCTCCCTCATCAACGCACACTTCGTCAGTTGGGCACGGGACGGTTTCCCACGATGCCCCATCGAGGCGACACTCCTCACGAGTATCGCCACTACACCTTCTGGTGCCTGGGCGACACGCAATGCCACCCTCTGTCTCGCAGACAACCTCCGTTTCCGTGATGTAAAGCACGTTTGTGCAGGTGGACAGGCACGCAAAGGAGCAGGAGCCTTCGGAGATACACACTCCTTTGATATCGCCAGCCTCCTCAATATACGAGTAGGAGGCCTGCCCCTCGCATCGGTTGTTGGCGCTGACTCCTCCGCTAGGGAAACTACCGACAGGGCATTTCTTGAGTGCGTTGATCTTCTCCGCGCTGTCGGCGCACTTCGAAGCTTCGCTGTCCTCCGGCGTACAAGCTGGAAGTAGGAGAACTGCAACGACAACAAGGTAGGCGCTGTGCGAGGACATACCCCTCACCATACCACCTGTTGCCACTCGGAATCCCGCTTAGTTCATCCGCAGCTAACTTGGCACCATTTGGGCCAGCTCGGGACGACTCTGACACTCAGAGTTGCTACGACTCTTCTCCGTGAAGTTTTGCAGTTTCGACACATGTGGGATCTTGATTGCTGGGACCAAGTCGGCCGTCGGCTAGCAAGGAAGGGGCACTACAAGCGGTAGCGTGACCGCAGCCCTCCATCCACACCCGCGGCCCCCAGCTGAGCCGCTCGCAGATCGCCACCACGCGCTCCGCATCCGCCCCGGTCGCACTCGCCCGAGTCTGCCTCCCCGAGCACACAACCAGCACCGCCGCCTCGGGGAAGCGCTCACGCAGCGCCACCTCACACGCGGCCTCACACTGGTCGCGATGGCGCACCCAGTCCGCTGACACCACAGCAACAATGTTGACGCGCTCACTCACGCCGCCTCCGTCTCCCGCGCCGCCCCCTCCAGCACCACGTCCACCACCCGCCGCGGGTTGAACCCCACGAGCGGTTGCCCCCAGAAGTCGAGCCCGGCGTCCCCGTCCTTCCAGCGGAACCGCAGCGCCCGCTCACAGAACAGCGCCCGCACGTCCTTCCGGCGCCGAATGCGGTCGGCCAGCAGCCTGAGCTTCTTCAGCTCGATCACGAAGTCGCGTCCGAGCTCGGGCACGCGAAACCGCACCCAGTCGGTCCGCGGCAAACTCCAGTGTCCGTAGCGCAGGATGGGCTCCGGCGTCGCAAGGAGCACCGCACCCGCGTCGGAGCGAGCGCTGGCTTGCAGCTCATCGAGCGCCTTCTGGAACCGCTGCTGGGCGGCGATCACCACCAGGCGATTCGGCTCCTTCACGGCACCATCCAAGTACTCGAGGAGCGCCCGGCTCCCAAGCGCATGGGCGTGGTCGAGGCAAGCCATCAGCCCTTCTCCCCGGTCTCCCCGCGCACTTCCTCGCGGAGCCACGCCGTAAAGGCCGCCTGGTACAGCGGACCGTTGCCATGGATCGCCTTGAACCGGCTCACGTGGCTCGATATCCAGCCCATGTAGTGCGCGTTGACGACGCCGCGTCGGGCTCCAGCAAGGTCGGGATGCGCTTTCAGGAACAGCGCGAACCGCTCGTTCCCGGGCTGCTTGGGCTGCACCGGCCGCGGAGGCGCGCCCCAGTTGGCGTCTTCGTAGCCCGGGAGCCGCCGCATGGCGTCGCGACACACGGCGTCGCACCACTCCTTGGCGAGGCTTGAGTCCCAGTCGGACGCCTCACACGCCTGGTACTCGTAGCAGTGCACCGACTTCATGAGCGCGACCGGGTCGAGCTCGCACCGCGCCCAGCTCTCATCGAGCACGAACTCCTCGTGGTCGCTTGAGTTGTACCGGGTGTTCACGCTCAGGAGGTTCTCGCAGAGCAGCTCACGGCCAATCTCGTAGGCGCGCTTGTGGTCCGGGTCGAACACGCCCTTCGGGAGCCGAGGACGCCGCTGGGCGCGCTCAATGGCGTAGGCAAGGGCTGATAGGTGGTCGAGGTCGCAAACAAAGCAGGACATGGTTACGCTTCCTTTCCGTGGGGTTGCTGATTGGGGGTTGAGTTGCCAGCGGAGCAGCGCACCGCCAGTTGCAGCGCCACGCGGGCGATGAGCATTGCCTCGGTGCGCACGCCGTCTGGGTCACCGCGAAACTCGTGGGTGTGCAGCTCGCTGAGGGCACATCCGAGCTCGGCGATCAGGTCGCCCGTCGAAAACAAGTCCGCCGGGTACACCTCCATCGCGAGGAGCACGCCGACCACTCGGGCAAGCGTCGACTCATCGAGCCGGTGGGCAAACTTCACGAGGCGCTCTTGATTCGTCATCCGGATCATCCTTTCGGGGTTGGGTCCACGCGCTCGAGCGGCGGCGGCTCCATAGGCCGCGTCTTCGCTTCGGTCGGTGGGTGGGTGGTGATGGGGCGAGCGCCGGCTGATTCCGTGAAGAACCGGGCCCGCCCGCCGTGAACTTCAGGCTCCGGCTTCCGAGAGCGCGGTCTCGAGCACCGAGAGGACGGCTTCCGTGCCTTCGAAGGACAGGCCGTCGAGCGGGGCGTAGGCGTCGATACTGCCCGCTACCGGGCACCACTTGCCCCAGCCGACCCACTGCCCGTGCTTTCGGATGTGGGCCGTCCCGTGGTGCAGCGTCGCGCTGTACTCCGCACCGAGCACTCGGCAGCTCACGGTCGTTTGGGACCAGCGGTCCCAGAGGTTCAGCTCCACCAGAAAGTCTTGGAGGGCCAGCACCTCGGGGACGTGGCTCTGCACCACCGTGCAGCGCTCGGCGTTCACACCTTCGTCCCATTCGTAGAAGGCGTTCGACTCGCCAAGCCACAGCTCGGTTGGGCGCACGCGGATCACGCGGTACTCGCGGCCCTGCCAGGTGACGAGGTCACCGCGCTGGGGCTGACGAGTGGGGGTCGGGAGAGCGGAGTCCACGGGCGCACGGAGACAATGAGCAGGCATTCGGTCACAGTCCTTTCTTCCCCGGACACGGCGGCGGCCGATGTGGCGCGCGTCTTCGTGTGGGGTTGTATTAAGTCCTACGACCTAGGCGCCCTTTAGTTCCTTACGGAAACTATCGAGTGCTTTTTTTGGGGGTAGCCCGAACTCCGCGGCAATCTCCGGGGTCGTGAGGATCGGCGAGGACGCGCTGCCTCGAGCGCCGTAGGAGCGAAGCAGCGCCCACTGGGTTTCGGTTAGCGTGCGCTCACCGCCGAGGGCGCTCATCGCTTCGGACAGCGCCGCCTGGTACGGGGTGCGCTTGAGCGTGCGTCGCTGGAGCCACCACACGGGTAGCACCAGCGAACAGCTGAAGCGGTGCACTGGTGTGGTGACCCCGCAGCACTCGCAGGGTCGCTCTTCGGCCGGTTCGGTGTCGTCGGTGTAGAACTGCAGGCAGGGAGCGGATCCTTTCACGCGCGGCTCATCCAGGGGGCGAGCGAGAGCCAGAGGTTCGCGGGCCGTGACGACTGCTTCGGCGGGACGGGCCGCTTGGGTTGCTGGTCGACGACCTTCCAGAGCACCGCGTGCGCCCGTTCGCCTTCCTCGGGGCTGCCGTCGTCCAGCTGAATACGGATGACGCCACCGGCCGTTCTGGGCCAACCGGACAGCCACTCGAGGTGCACTGTCCAGCTCTCGCTCTCCGGTGTCGCGGCTTCTACCTCCGCGAGGATCCGGTGGAGCGTTGCTCGCAGCGTACGGGCCGGGGTGCCCTTCGGCAGCCGCACCTCGAGGCAGGGCTCGGGGCTACCGAAGGGATCGCTTCGGAGGTCAACGGAGAGGCGCTTGCAGGTCGTGGTCATGAGGCGTGCTTCCTTTCGGGAATTGGGAGGAGTGAGCGGGTGTGTATAGAGCCCTACGCACCGGACCTCGTTTAGTTCCGTCGGGAAACACTATTTGTTCTGAATTTTCGCGGGTTCCTGGTGGCAGGTCGTCGGTGTCCAGCCGACGGAAGGGTTCGACTCCCTAGCCCGCTCCGATCACGCTGATCGCCGCAGGCCAGGTTGCGAACGGCTAGGTGCCAGAGCTTGAACGAGCTGAGATCGTTCGTGCACGAGCTCCAGCCGCGTAGAGTGGGGCCGCCTCCAATCCCTCACTCCCAGCGCCCCCGAAAACGTGGTACTGAACGAAGAGATAGCCATGCCGCGCTCGGATCTACTTCTCAGCCTAGTCAAAGCCGGTTCCAGTGGAGACCGACCGGGATTTCGGCGTTCCCTCGAAGCACTGGTTGCAGATGAACGGGGGCGTCAGCATCACGTTATCGCGAACCAGCTGGCAGCGTGCCTAGAGGTAGCTCACGACACAGCGCCGAGCATGCGTCCGATCTCTCCGACGCCCGAGGCCCTGGTCGACGAGCTGCGTCCCGAGCGCACCCTCGCGGACCTGGTTCTGCCCAAGGCGGTCCACGTCGCGTGTTCGCAACTGGTTGAAGAGCAGCATCGAAGCGAGATCCTCCGATCACATGGGGTTGAACCCCGACACCGCGTTCTGGTGTTGGGGCCCCCAGGGAATGGCAAGACGTCACTTGCGGAGGCGCTGGCGGGTGAATTGGCGGTGCCCGTCTTGCGAGTCCGATATGACGCGGTCATCGGGAGTTTTCTTGGCGAAACCGCGACCCGGCTCAGTCGAGTGTTCGACCACGCACGGACTCGGCAGTGCGTGCTCTTCTTCGACGAGTTCGATGCGGTTGGCAAGGAGAGAGGTGATGAGCACGAGACTGGTGAGATCAAGCGGGTCGTCAACTCGCTGCTGATGAGCATCGATTCTCTTCCGAGCTATGTTGTCGTTGTTGCTGCAAGCAACCATCCAGAAATCCTAGACCGGGCGGTCTGGCGCCTGTTTCAGATCCGGGCGGAAATGCCGGGGCCAAGTCAAGCTGACATGCGAGCCTGGATTCGCAGGTTCGAGGACTCGATGGGCATCAAGCTAGGCCTCTCCGATAGGACGCTGAATGAAGGCCTTCGAGCGCTGAGCTTCGCTGAGCTTGAGGAGTTCTGCGACGACATTAGACGTCGGGTCATCCTTGCAGGTCCCGCGGCGAAGGCGAGCGCCATAGCGCGAGCAGTACTCGGTCAATGGCGCACGCGTGCAACCCCGAGGCATGCATAGACATGGCGGACGGGGACACGTTCCCGCTTCTCGCCTTACCGATCGGAAAGGTCGAACCGCCTCTCCCGAAACCCAGCGGAGGCGGGGGACAGCAGGGACCGTCCAAACAGCGTCAGCTTGAACGGCTTGAGCCACAATTCGCGGAGTTGCGGCGAGTCCTGGACGCTCAGAACGCCCGGCTAGCTCAGTCAGCGTTGGGCGCTGGCCCCGAGCATGTGCTCGTTTTCGAAACGAACGAAGCACCCGACGAATTCTACGAGGTCGTGAAGAGCAATCCCGACTTGGAGTGGCTACTCGACTACGAGGAGCGCGTTGACGCGGATGGTGACTTCAAGAGGCTACCAAGGAAGAAGGCGAAAAAGGCGAAAAAGAAAGCTCGACCGGTAGGCGCTATCCCACGCATCAACAAGTACGTGTACATGGTGATGTTCAACCAAACGGCCATCACCCAGCTGCTTGGGAACTGGGAGACGTACAAGACGACGAATCGCATGCCGCCGGGACTGGGTGCGTGGTCCGCAGTGTTCAGGTGCCTAAGAGACATTCGTCGATGGGGACCGGAGGATCGGCTCCGCGAGGCAGACCTACTTCAAGACGCCCTCGAGCCCATCGATGCGAGGAGACTCATCCCAGTCGAACTCGAACTCTGGCCGCGGGCAGATTTGAAGCGAAGGGAATCAGAGCGCCAGATCCGTCAGCTGGTGCAGGCTTGCGGTGGTCAGGTACTGGACTCTAAATTCCTCGCGGATATACACTATCATGGACTCCTGGTTGAACTCCCTCACCAGTTCCTAACGGAACTCCTTGCACGCCGAGACGTCAGCCTGTTGCAGGTAGACGACATTTATCTGATTCGGCCCACGCCCCAAGCCCAAGTCCACCCAGAGGAGCCCGAGGAGTTCGACGTTGCCAGCGGCTCGCGTGACGTGCCACCTGGCGAACCAGTTGTCGCACTGCTTGATGGTCTACCTGTGGAGAATCACCCGCTTCTGAGGGGTCACTTGATCGTGGACGACCCTGACGGGTGGGCTGCAACCTACCAGGTCAAAGACCGAAGACATGGAACCGCAATGGCCTCACTTCTGGTCCAGGGAAGCCCTCTTCAGGAGCAACCTCAGCTCCCTGGCACCGTCTACGTTCGCCCGATCCTGAAGGCGGAACCCGCGGGCCCCAATGGCATCAAGGAACAAGCCCCTCACGGCCGCCTGTGGTTGGATCTTATTCACGAAGCGGTGAGGCGCCTCGTAGCGGACGACTATCCAGGCGGCCCCGTAGCCGCCGGAATAAGAATCATCAACCTGTCAGTTGGCGACGAAGGGCGTCAGTTCGTCAACGAGCCAAGTCCGCTGGCTCGACTACTCGACTGGCTGGCGTGGAAGCACCAAGTGCTCTTCGTTGTAAGCGCGGGCAACGATCCGCAAAGCCTGCCGAACGAGTGTGAAGACGATTGCGAGTGGCTTCGGTTCTCGTTCGGAGAACAACGCCACCGACGACTGCTAAGCCCAGGGGAGAGCATCAACGCGCTTACCGTTGGGGCGCTAAACGTTGATGCCGCGCCTTCGACTAACCCCTCGCCACGGTCAAGGGCCATTCCCTCCCGAGGTGACCTCCCAGCCGCCTACTCGCGAGTTGGACGAGGCTTCAGACGGGCTGTGAAGCCAGACGTCCTCGCCCCGGGCGGGCGCCAAATCTACCAGCCAAAGGGGTATGACGCTCTACCTCGGTGGGTTTGCCTCGAACGACAGAACTCGGGGCATGTTGTTGCTACTCCAAACTTGCGTAGTGCTGTGATGGTTGGCACGAGCGCGGCGACGGTACTCACCTCACGGCTTGCCGCGCAGGTTGGGGCCTCAGTTAAGCAACTCGCCGCTAGTGCGACAGGTGGCCCCATTCGCGGCGTCTCCCATGCACTACTGGTACGAGCGCTAGTAGTTCACTCGGCTGAGTGGCCCGAAGAAGCGTTCACATTCGTCAAGTCCGCGCTGTCTGACCTCGTGGACGCGAGCCGTGCAAAGGACGACCTGTCAGGCATTCTTGGATACGGCGTAGTCCGGCCTGAACGCGGATTGTCGTGCACCACCACCCGGGCGACGGTAGTAGGCGGAGGTGCTATCGCCAAAGACACGGTCGTGCGGCATCGAATCCCTCTGCCGAAGACACTCCATCTGCATCCTGGTTGGCGCCGCCTTATCGTGACACTGACATGGTTCTCGCCGATAAACGCGGGCAATCGAAAGTACAGAGTCGCGCGACTCGGCCTTGGAGTACCAAGCGACAAGAAGTCCCCGCTGCTCGTCAAACCCCGTCAGGTTCACTCCGACGCGACTGTGCGTGGAACGGTACAGCATGTGGTGCTGGACCAGTCTTCTGGAGTGATGAGCGTGGGGCCCGATGACGAGCTTGATATTCTTGTCACATGTGCGGAGGATGGCGGCACTCTCCATCAACCCGTCCCGTATGCGCTGGCCGTTTCCCTTGAGGTCGCACCCGAAACGCGACTCCCGATATACCAACAGGTGGCCCAGCGGCTTTCTGTACAGATACCAGTTCCTATCCCCCACAGGTAGGGTCTGGATGCTACGTCAGCAGCGACAGCTGCCCCGTCTCAAGCTCAGGCACCTCGCGCCCCAGCGTCCGCTGAAACCACTCCGCCACCATGCGCCGGTGACACGAGTTGCGACTGCTGAACGGCGGCTTGTCCCAACAGAGGAGCGCGGGTGTTCCCGTTCGGCGCTTCTTCTGCTCTGACCTCTGTCGCTCCAAAGCGTTGAGCGACTACTCGGGCTTGCTGGAGAAGCGCTGCACCACGCCTTTCCAGGTATCGAACACCGCGCAGGCCGCAGCGTACCCCACGCCCTGGCGGCGATACCGACGCAGCACGAAGAACTCCGCCATGTCGTGGATGCCGACCGCGCCTGTCAGATGGCTCCGGTCGAGCACCAGTGCGAAGCCGGCCGGGCGCCCATCGATGCGCAGTACGAACGGG
>JAUILJ010000134.1 GCA_030433055.1 Polyangia bacterium | reverse complement strand
GGGGTCGAAGCTCGCGCTTCCCTGAAGAAACGCCTCAGCGAGCTCCCGTTGCTCCGCGGCCACGTGATGCAGCGGGCCGGCGAGGCCCATGACCAGGTGCTTGCGTCCCTGCGCGGCGAGGGACTCCCGCTCGGCCAGCATCACGCCCTGAAGCACGAACAGATCATGGTGCCGCCCGAGGTCCTGCTGGAGGCCCTTCAGCTGACTGTGGATCGTGGCGTAGCCCTCGCCCAGTAACGGCGCGAGTAGTTCGACTGCGTAGCGCAGGCGCTTGATGTGAATGCGCACTTGATGCAGCTGCTCGCCCACCGCCTCCGCGTTGGGGTCTGGTAACGAACCGAGCAACGCTTCCATCCGCGGCTCGAGAGCGGTTCGCCCCAGGTCGTCCAGCGGGGCTACCAGGACCGCGCGCACGAGGCTCTCCACCAGCTCGTAGAGGCCCTTCTGGATGCGATCGGGCGAGAGTTGCTTGAGACGTTTCTTGGTCTGCTTGCGCTCGCTGGCGCGCTCAGCCTCCACCTTGACGGCTAGGTGCTCGAGAGCGGCCGCTTCCAGGTGCGACGCGGGGTGGGCGATCAGCTCCTCGAGGTGCTCAGCGTTGACGTCCCACTCTCTCAGGTTCCCCGCGCCCCGAGTCACCTTGCGCAGAAGTCGAATTTGTCCCGCGTGCTCCGGTACCAGGTAGCCCAGCACCTCCAGCAGCGCGCGCAAGCGCCGAGAAGCGACGCGCAGATCGTGGATCGCCTCGACAGGATCTTTGAGCGACTCGAAATCCCAGTTCGCGAACAGCACGCCCGCGTGCCGCGCCACGTACGTACGCAGGTGGCGCTCGTACTCGCGGTTCTCAGGCGCGATCAGCACGGAGTCTTCGGGAGCTTGCTTCAAGAGTTCAGCATGGGTCGATGGCGCTTGTGCGTCGGTTTCGTGGTCCATCCGCGCTGCTGGTTGAACACCCGACTCTTGTCGAATATCAGAGGCCAAGGGTCGTTTCCGTTTACTTGTGTGACGATACGTCGAAGACGGTACTACAAATGAGCAACATAGGCGTGGACATGGGAGGCACTCGCATCAAAGCGGGCATCGTCGACGGCGCTCGCATCGTGCGGAGTGAGGTGATCGACACCAACGCCGGGGCGAGCCCGAGCGACGTACTCGACGCAGTCTCTCGTGCCGTTCACGCGCTCGACGCACACCCGACCAGCGTTGGCTTCGCGATCCCCGGGGAGGTAGATCCCAACGGCGCGTGCTGGCAGCTGCCCAACGTCCCCGGCTTCGCCGGCATCAACATCCAGCACGAGCTGGAGCGTCGGGTGAGCTGCCCGGTGATCGTCGAGAACGACGCCACGGTCGCCGCCTTCGGAGAGGCGCTGCACGGCTGGGGCAAGGAATACGCGAGCTTCCTGATGGTCACGCTGGGCACTGGCGTGGGCGGCGGCCTGGTGCTCGATGGCAAGCTCCGCCGAGGCAGTCACGGCTTCGCAGGTGAGATTGGGCACCTGCTGATTGATCGCTCACCGGGCGCTCCGAGAGACGCCGCCGGGTTGAGCGGCACCCTCGAAGCATACGCCGGCACTCGGGCGTTGCTCGCGACGTTCCAGGAGCTCGGGGGCAAGGGCAGCGAAGTCCTGCACATCGCCGAGAGTGCTCGCCGCGGGGAAACGGCTGGCGCCAGCACGTTCGCGTTGATGGGCCGCGCCCTCGGCGAAGCGCTCAGCAGCATCCAGGTAGTCTTGGATCTGGACGCCATCGTCTTCAGCGGCGGGATCTCCCGCTCCTTCGACCTCGTGGAGCCGAGCATTCGCGAAGCGATGCGCGATCGCGCCTACGCCGAGCCCTTGCTGAACGTACCCTTGCTTCCCTCGAAGCTCGGCGACGCCGCCGGCCTCGTGGGTGCCGCTCACCTCGCCGGAGCCTGAGCAGCCAACGAAAAACACCTGGGGCAAACAGGGTTCGGCCCGAGGCTGGTCAGCGCTGGTCACCAACACTATACCGCGGCCATGCAAGCGATCGTGATCCGTGAGTTCGGCGGCCCCGAGAACCTCGAACTGCAGGAGGTGCAAACCCCAGCGCCGGGCCCCAACGAAGTGCGGCTCGCGGTGCACGCCACCGCGCTGAACCGCGCAGATATACTCCAGCGGCGAGGAATGTATCCGCCCCCCAGAGGCGAGAGCGAGATCCTCGGGCTCGAGTGCGCTGGCATCGTGGCAGAGCTGGGCAGCGGCGTGAGCAAGCTGGAGGTGGGAGACCGTGTGATGGCGCTCCTACCCGGTGGCGGCTACGCCGAGGACGTCTTGATCCACGAGGATATGGCGATCCCGATCCCGGCGGCGCTGAGCTTCGAGCAGGCCGCGGCGATCCCGGAGGCCTTCCTCACCGCGCAGGAGGCACTGTTCGGCCTTGGGGACCTGCAGCCGGGTCAGACGGTGCTCGTGCACGCGGCTGCGGGTGGCGTGGGGTCCGCGGGCGTGCAGCTGGCGGCGCTCGCTGGTGGCGAGGTGATTGGAACGGCGGGCTCTGACGAGAAGCTCGAGCTCGTGAAGAGCCTCGGTGCAGCTCTGTGCGTCAACTACAAGACCCAAGACTTCGCGGAGGAGGCCAAGAAATTCTCGCCCAAGGGCGTGAACCTGGTGCTCGACTTCGTGGGTGGCAGCTACTGGGAGAAGCATGCGCAGTGCCTGGCCATCGGCGGCCGCTGCGTGGTGATCGGCGTGCTCGGCGGCCCCATGGCCAACGTCAACCTCGCGCTGCTGTTGATGAAACGGCACCAAATCCTAGGCCTCGTGATGCGCTCTCGGCCTCTCGAGGACAAGATCCGCATCACGGGGGATTTCAAGAACCGTCAGCTCGAGCACTTCGAATCCGGCAAGCTGAAGCCTATCGTCGACCAGGTGTTCCCCCTCGCCGAGGCACGAGCAGCCCATGAACGCATGGAGCAAAACGCGAACTCTGGAAAGATCATCCTCAAGGTCCGCTGAGGCGCGACCGCCCCAGCCAAGCGCTCCACACGCGGTCGGTCCCGCGAACGCTCAGGGCTCCGCGAACACCCGCGAGAGCGTCAGGTGAAGCTGGCTCTGGATCAGTCGCATCACACTCTCGAGATCCCTGCGGGATAGGTTCAGCTCGCTGATCAGCAGCCGGCGAGTCTCGCTCAGGAGTTGCTCTCGCGCCTGCCCCACCCGACGCGCGGCGGTCGCGCGGTGCACGCCGCGCCCCGCGGCGATCGCGTCGATGCTCGAGCCTTGACCATAGTAGGCGCGCAGCACGTTGCGCTGCTCGGGCTCCAGGCTGGCCGCAGCGCGACCAAATGCCGTACGGAATTGATCCCTGTACAGCTCCTTCAGATACGCCAGCTCGGGATCCTGTGCGTCGATCCTCACCCCCCCTTGCCCCAGCAGGCCCGCCTCCGAGGACTCAGCGCCCATGTCCAACGCGGCTCGAGGAACTTCGCGCCGGTCCCGCTTGAGGTTCAACCAGGTGCGCGTCACCAGCACGCTGAGCCAGCCGTCGAGCTCCCCGCTGCCCGAGAAGCCCACCAATTTGGAGTCCAGGGGGTCGAACAGCTTGCCTTCCAAGCTGAACATCAGCTCATCCAGATCGGGCCCGGCTCCCCGGGCGACGACCCGCGCGGCGATGCGCTGCGCCCGCTGACTCAGGTCCTTGAGCGCCCGCGGCTCACCTCTTAAAGCCAGGAAGGCGAGTCCCAAGTCTGAGAATGCGACGCCCTTCAGCGCATCCAAGGCCACGCTCGCAGCCAGCAGCCGCTCACACACATGCTCGGCGAATGCCTCGCTGTGGGCCTCCAGCTCCGGCCAACATTGGAGGCACTCACCCCAGTATTCAGCCAGCTCGTGCTCCAGCGCAGCGTCCCGTGCCGCTGAGCGCTCCGGTTGCCGCCCCAGTAGTTGAACGGCCAATGTGCGGGCGAAGCTCACGGCGCATAGTATAGCCGAGTCCGGGGCGGCGCCGCCCCGTCTCCCCGTCCCCGCTGCGCGCTTCGCTCCAATGTCCCGCCCTCAGAGCCCGCTCCAGCAGCAGACGAGCTGCCCCGACGAGAACGCCCTCGGTGCGTTCGTGCACGGTCGAGCGAACGCGGAGCAGCGAGAGCTGATCGAGCAGCACCTCGAGCACTGCAGCGAATGCGGCAGCGTGGTCCAGCTGTTGGGCGAGGCCTTCATCAGTCGGGCTCAGCGCGCTGACCCGGGCCCCGAGAGCGAACGCGACGCACCCAGCCTCGAACCTGCTGCGGGCCAGCGCCTTGGCCGTTACCGCGTGGATCATGGTATCGGCGCGGGAGGTATGGGCCTGGTGTTCTCCGCCTGGGACCCGGCACTGCAGCGCAACGTGGCGCTCAAGCTGCTCAGGCCCGAGCTCGCCACGACTCGAGAAGCCCGAGAGCGCTTGCTGGCGGAGGCGCGCGCCGTCGCGTCGCTCAAGCACCCCAACGTGGTCGGGGTGTTCGACGTCGGAGAAGCCGAGGGGCGAGTGTTCATCGCCATGGAGCTGGTGGACGGTGTGACGCTGGACCGCTGGTGTGCGCTGACGAAGCCGAGCCTCGAGCGCCTGCTCGACGTGTTTCGACAGGCGGGCCTCGGGTTGGCTGCGGCGCACGCGCAAGGCCTGGTGCACCGGGACTTCAAGCCGCAAAACGTCCTGGTCACCACCGACGAGCGGGTGCTGGTGACCGACTTCGGCCTCGCCCTCTCCAGCAGCGAGACGGCGCAGGAGGTCGCCGGTACTCCAGCCTACATGGCACCCGAGCAGCGCCGAGGTGCGGCCAGCGCGGCATCGGATCAATACAGCTTCGCGCTTTGCCTTGCGGAAACTCTTGGCGCGACCCTTCCAGTCTCAGGGGGCGCGCCCGAGTTGCCAACGAGCGTCCCGGACTGGCTGAGAGCGGTGCTACGGCGGGCGCTGGCTCCTGATCCCGCCCAGCGCTACTCGTCCCTCGAGTCGCTGGTGGTCGACTTGCAAGGGGGCAGCGGAGTCACCGCGAGCGCCCACGTCAGCGCGAACGCCATCCTGCTCTGGGGTTGGACGCTGCTCCACATGTTCTGGCTGGTCGTCATCGTTTGGGCAGGAGTGAGGCTGTGGCTGGACCCGAGCTTCATGGATCCCACGGGGCGGATGGAGACGCAGATCAGCTCCTACAGCCGCGCCTCTCAGGCGCCGAGCCTGGACACGCTCGATGGGCGCCATCATCTCGACGTCCCCTCGCCGTACAGCGATGACCTGCCCGAAGACGATCCGCTCGAGGACGATCCGCTGACCTTTGGCGACGGCGCGGTCGTGGCGTATGCCCTGTACTGGTTCAGCTGGACCGCGCTTGGCACCTTGTGGGCGCCGCTGAACGCCTTGGGGCTGTGGCGACGCAGGGCCTGGGCGCGAGTCTCCAGCCTGCTCTACGCGGCGTTCACTGGCTTCTCCGTGCTCGGCCTGCCGTACTCCGGCTACGCCATCTACAGCCTGACGCGCCCGCAGGTGGTGCGCCTGTTCTCCCAGGTGCAGAGTTCGCCGCAGATCCTTGAATCCGGTTCCGTGGTGAAAGGCCAGGTACACCTGATGATCAACGCGCTCGTGCAGCTGGGGATGTGGCTCTTGCACCTCGGGTTGTTCGTGCTCAGCGTGGAGTTCCTGCGCTTCGGCAGTGCAGAAGGCACCCCGGAGACGCCGCTCATCATCGTGCTCGGCCTGATCGCTCACGGTTTGGGGATCCTCTGGACACCCATCAACGCCTGGGGCCTCTACCAGCGCAAGCGCTGGGCACGTTGGTCCAGCTTGCTCTACGCCAGCTGCACGCTCTTCACCGGCGTGGGGCTGCCGTATGCAGTCTACGCCTGGGTGAGCCTGAACCTCGAGGCGGTGAAGGCGCGCCTGGCCCACGCCAAATAGGGAAAACGCGCGACCCCATCGGCGCCGCGCATTTTCCTCGTGGCGATGACGCCGACTACTTCTTCGCCGCGAACAGCGGATAGAACTTTCCCGTGTCGATGCTGGTAGCCATCTCCACCTGGGGTTCACCCGAGGCGGAACCACTCGCCAACCCTCCGTACAGCAGGTTACCCCGGAGCGCGACGTTGAGCTTCTTGTCCGCGGCCTTCCGCAGGTCAGCGCTCAGCTCGACGGCCGCTGCCCACGCAAGCTTCACCAGCTCCTTGCGCACGTCGCCGCCATAGGTGTCGAGGTTCGGCACCCGCACCAAGAGCAGCAAGTCGCTGGCGGTCTCCTGGCAGTAAGTGATGAAATTGCCCTTCGTGGTCGCGGTGTTCTCATCCTCACCCCCCTCGAAGTTCTCCTTCTCGTCGGCCTTGATCCGCTCCGCGAATTTCTTCGCTAGCGCGGTGCAAGCCGCCGTGTTCCCGAAGCCGACCTCGCCCTCGAACACATTGATCTTGGCGTTCGCCGTCTGGAACTCCTTCTCACCCGGCTTGGGATCGCTACAGCCCACCACAGCCAGCAGGGACACCAACAGCATCGTGAACACGAACGATAGACGAATATGCATGACGTTTCTTCCTCTTCTTGATCCCTAGGGATCTACATTTCTCGCGCTGACCTACCGGCACGCTCGCGGTCACTCGGTCAACGCACACCCAAGACGTGCAAAAGCCACACGCCCGCCCGAAGGGGCGCCACCGAACCTCGGCGAAACCGGCCTTCAGCGTGAAGACCCGGTGCGCAGCCCCAGGTCGCGATCTTTTTCTGCCCCGAGCGCGAATTCTCGCGACCTGGCCGCCCACGCACCAAAACCCCGCTCGGACGCCGACGCGCAGATTTCCTTCCCTCGAGAACACAAAGTCTTCCGGGGCCTGGAGGGCAGTCCCCCTCCTCGGCTTTTCTGGGGGTGAGGCGCGCTGCGAACGCGCGACCAACTCACCCCAAGACGCGCGCCAGGTGCCGCATCACAGCGCCCACATCCGCCGCAGCGAAGATCTCTTCACGTTCACGCCCGTCGATACGCGTCCCCGCCAGGCGCTGGCTCCAGCCGTCGATCTCCAAGGCGACGATCGGCTTGTCCAGCTGCCAGGCCATCGCTAGCTCGTTCAGCGTGCCAGCGCCGCCTGCCACCGCGACCACCGCGTCCGCCGTGTTCACCACCAGGGTATTGCGCGCATAGCCGAGCCCAGACGGGATCACGATGTCCACGTACGGGTTGGCGCGCTCGGCGTCTGCGCTGGGGATGATGCCGAGCACGCTGCCCTCGGAGTACGCCGCGGAGTCGTGGGCGCCACGGCTCGCGGCTTCCATCACTCCGGTCATCCCGCCTGTTACCACGCGGTATCCCGCGTCGACCAGCGCTCGTCCCAGCTCGAGGGCCAGCGCGTAGGCGGCTTCGCTCGCCGCGCTATTTCCCACCACGGCGACCACTTTGCGACGCATACGGCCTTGTAGCACGAGTGCGTTGGCCCCAGGTGTCCCTTCGGCAGTACAAGGAGAGACCGTGAAGGACCAATGGATACTCGCGCCCGTGCTCGTGCAGGTGCTGTTGACGATCGTCATGTACATCCGACTGGCAGGCGCCAAGCAGCGCGCCGTCGCGGCGAACGAGGTCGACGAAGCGCGCCGTGCGCTGCACGACGACGCGTGGCCCGACTACGTGAAGCAGATCAACAACAACATCCGCAATCAGTTCGAGGTGCCGGTGTTGTTCTACGTCGTAACGTTGAGCCTGCTCAGCCTGCAGGCAGCGGGCCTCACGGCGCAGGCCCTGGCGTGGATCTTCGTGCTGAGTCGCATCGGCCACGGGCTGGTCCACACCGGCTCCAACTACGTGCCGCTGCGCCGACGCATCTTCACCCTCGGCGTACTGGTCGTACTGGCGATGACCGTACTGTGCGCCGTACGCCTCGCCCAAAGCGCGTTTCCCCCGGGTCCGCTCGCGTTCGAGGCGAGAGGCTGTCGCTGTGCCAGACTCAAACCAAGGCGTGCCGACGCCGCTGGAACGCGTTGTCGACTCAGTAGCGATGGTGCTCATCGTCTACTCCATCGTCACCCTCTCAATTGAGACGCTCCCGGGCCTGGCACCCGGCTCGGTGCGCTTTCTCAAGCACTCCGAGCAGGTTGTGACCGTGCTTTTTACGCTTGAGTACGTCTACAGGCTCTATCACGCCAAGCCACGTTCGTCTTATGCGACGAGCTTCTTTGGCATCGTGGACCTAATCTCGATCCTACCGCTTTATCTTTCCCTGGGGATCGATTTGCGAGGTGTTCGTGCCGTTCGCTTGGTGCGAGTACTACGGCTATTCAAGCTGAGTCGATATACGAAGGCGCTAGAACGAATGCAGCGCGCGGTGAGGCTCATCAAGGAAGAACTCGTACTCTTCCTCTTTGCCACTGCGGTAGTGCTCTATCTGTCGGCCACCGGGATCTACTACTTCGAGCACGACGCACAGCCGGACGCGTTCCCGTCCATCCCACACTCTCTTTGGTGGGCCGTGACGACGCTAACTACCGTAGGCTATGGCGATGTCTTTCCCGTCACTCCGGGCGGAAAAGTGTTCACATTCATCGTCCTGATGACTGGCCTTGGGATCGTTGCGGTTCCGTCAGGATTGCTCGCGTCAGCCCTGTCGAAAGTGCGTGCCCAAGAAACACCGGAGCAGGACGACGACTAGGACCCGATGGGCTTGAGCCGCACCAGGCCCGCACCTGGCTTCACCCGAGCCTGGCAAGCGAGGCGAGAGCTCACGGGGCCGTCCAGCAGATCGAGGAGCTCTCGCTCTTCGTCGCTCGGCTCCTCGAGGAACTCCATGCCCTCGAGCACCTCCACCTGGCAGGTACCGCAGCTGGCGGAGCGACACGAAAACGGGATCGGCGCCAGCACCTGATCGCACAGGTCCACGAGGTCGCCGCCCTCGGGAGCGTCCACTTGCTTGTCACGGGCCATTCCAACGCCCTGAAACTCCACTTTCGGCACGTTGGCTCGCTTACCCAATACAGGCGGCTGGAACAAGGCGGGGTTGAAGACAAAACCCGCAACCGGGCGCGTAGGTGCGCGATTAGGCGCTCATGACTCACTCGAACTCCTCACCCGCGTCAGGCTGCCACTCGCCCCAAATCACTGCGCTCCTTGCCTGCGTCTTGTTCCCTTCAGCCGCTCTCGCCGCGCAACCCCCAGCCCAGAACGGCGACGTCGGGCCGAGCGACGCCCCGGCGGTCGTCTCACCGTCCGCGGAGGGGGTGGCCAGCGCTGCACCCGAAGGCACCCAGGCCCCCTTCGACGAGCGCGCGCCCAATCAGCCGCGCGGAAATAGTTCGCCGGCCCTGGTGGCATCACCTGCTTCGGAGGCTCCGGCGGGTCCCGTGGCCGTACCCGCCGACCAGGGCGGCGAGACCGGTAGCTCGGCGGCGCCACGACACGGCCTGGTGCCGCTCCTCCGAGTCGGCTACGCGGTTGGCGGCTCGGGAGAGCTGACGGAAGAGCTAGCCGGTGACACCACCAAGTCCGAGTACGAAGACATCAGCGGGCTGATGCTCGAGTTTGATTTGCTCGGACACGTCAGCCCCGGCTTCCGCCTCGGCGGCGGGCTCATCGCAGTACCGACGAGCGAGGTCGACCGGAAGAGCGGCTCGGACTTCGAACTCGGGAGCGAGGGAGCGCTGGTCTTCATCGGTGAGGGCTTGTTCGACCTCTCGAGCAAGCTCGCCCTGACGGTGCGCGGCTTCATCGGTTTCGACGTGCTGAACGTTGGCGGCGACTACAAGGACGTCCGCGAATCGGTGTGCGAGGGGCGAAGCTGCAGCTGGGACGACCAGTTCACCGGCGCGACCGCTGGGCTCGGTGTTGGGCTCTTGATTCCCCTCGAGGGCGTAAGTCTCCGCGCGGATCTCATGACGCAGGGCTATGCGGTCTCCGGGCGCTACATCAGCAGCGGGGAAACCGGCTGGAACGCCACTCTCAGCGGCTCCCGGACGCTGCTGATGGCGGGAGTTGAACTCTAGGGGGGTGAGCAAGTTTTGTAGCGAACTACGGAGACAGGACACTAGGGCCTTCAGGCAGCGCGGCGCCGAAACGTCTGCGCCAGGGCTTGGATCTCCTCCAGGCCCTGGGCCAGCGCGTCCGTGAGCATCTCGAGGGTGAGCCCAGCGTGCACGCATGCCTCGTCATCCAGGCGCTCCTGCAGCTCACACAGGTCTGCTCCCGTGGCCATCGAGTGCGCCAGGACGCTCGCCATGTGAACGCAGGTCACGACCCGACGGGCTTCCGGGTCCGCCACCGAGAGCGGCTGATGGTGGTGACGCACGATCTCCGCGAGCACTTCCGGCAGCTCCCACTGTCGGATCACCGCCTCCCCCACCACGGCGTGGTCGGTTCCGAGCACGTGCTGTTCGGCCTCGGTCATCGCCTCCCCGGCGACCACTCGCGCCCCAAGCTCCCCCGGCCCCTGATCGAGGAGCTGGCTGATCACGAGCTGGCCGCAGTCGTGGAGCAAGCCGGCGGTGAACACATGACCACGCACGGGTAGATCCAGGCGAGTCGCGAGCCCGTCCGCCAGGATCGCTGCCGCCGCTGAGTGAGTCCACACGTCTTCCGCGCGGAGACCGTACGCAGGAAGCGTCGGCGGAAGGACCTGGGCGAAGGCGCTCGCGATGCTGATGTCGTAGATGCGCTTGAGGCCGAGGAGGCTCACCGCGTGGGAGACCGAACTCACCTGCCTCCGCAAGCCGAACGCCGCGGAGTTCGCGACCCGCAGCACCGACGCCGTGAGCCCCGGATCGACACGAATCACCCGCTCGAAATCTTCCGCACCGGCGGTGTCATCGTGCAGCAGCCGGGTCAACTCAGACACCGCTGCGGGGAACGCCGGCAAGCGGGTGATCCGCCCCGCGAGGAGCTGCTTGGAAATTGGGATGATCATCCTATCGCGGACCAGAACGGCGAGGAACCCAGGGGCTTGAGCGGTTTTGGAGCCTCCGGCGGGCGTCGGATGCGCGCCCCGCCGATCAGCCCGGGTGGGCTTGCTCCCGTTGCGTGGCTTCAGCCGCGCGAAATCGCTAAGGTCACTGCTATGTGGTCGCTCTCGCTGGAACCCAAACCGACGCTGCACTCCGACACGCCGCCGCCTGAACGCCTTTCGGGGGAGGCACGCATTCGAGTGACCTCGGCCGGCGTGTGCGACACGGATCTGCAGCTGGCGAGGGGCTACATGGGATTCAAAGGGATCCCGGGGCACGAGTTCGTGGGCGAAGTCGTCGAAGCCGACAGCGGGCACCTGGTGGGCCGCCGTGTGGTGGGTGACATCAACGCGGGCTGCGGTGAGTGCCCGGACTGCTTGAGTGAGCACCTGGCAGGCCACCACTGCAGCCGCCGAAGTGTCCTGGGTATTCTGGGGCGGAGCGGCGCGTTCGCGGAGGAGCTGTGCCTGCCGGAGCGTTGCCTGGTGACCGTGCCCGAGGGGGTGAGGGATGAGGCGGCGGTCTTTGCGGAGCCGCTGGCTGCGGCGCTGCACGTGCTCGACGAGTTGCCGCACGGATTCAATATCTCGGACACACAGGCGGCACCTGCCGTGGTGCTCGGAGACGGCAAGCTCGGCCTACTCATCGCGGCGGCGCTCGCCGGCAGTGGCCTCCACGTGGCGCTGATTGGCCATCACGAGAGCAAGCTCGCGCTGCTCCCCCAGCTGTGTGAGCCGAGCCGCGTCCAGGGGCACCTGGAGCGAGAGCTCGACGACGACCCCAGGCTCGTCGAGGCGCTCTCCGGCGCGCCGCTGGTGGTGGAAGCCACCGGCTCTGCGAACGCGCTCGGGCGCGCTTTCACGCTGGCACGGCCTCGCGGCACGGTCGTCTTGAAGACGACGGTCGCCGACCCCCTGAGCCTGGATCTGGCGCCGGTCGTGATCAACGAGCTCAGGCTCGTCGGCTCCCGCTGCGGGGACATGCGGCGCGCCGTAGAGGTGCTCGAGCGCGGTGACGTGGTCCCTCACCCCCTGATCCAGGCTCGCTATCCGTTGCAGGAAGCGGACAAGGCGTTGGAGCACGCGGGGCGAAAGGGCGTGCTCAAGGTGCTGATCGAGCAGCTGGCGAGCTGAGGCTGGCTAGGCGCAGAAACGGCCACGCTCGTTGGAGCGCGGCCGCTCTGCTTGGTGAGTCGAAGCTCAGACGCCGTCGATGATGGCGTTCAGGGTGGCGCTGGGGCGCATGGCCTTGAACGCTAGATCGTCGCTCGGCTGGTAGTAGCCGCCGATGTCCTGGGGCTTGCCCTGGGCGCCGTTCAGTTCCCCGAGGATCTTCTCCTCGCTGTCCTTGAGCGCCTTGGCCACCGGGGCGAACAGCGCCTGGACCTCCTTGTCGGTGTCCTGAGCGGCCAGCGCCTCGGCCCAGAACGCCGCGAGGAAGTAGTGGGTGCCGCGGTTGTCGAGCTCGTTGACCTTGCGCGACGGCGACTTGTTCTCCATCAGGTACTTGGTGGTGGCTACGTCGAGCGTATCCGCGAGGAGCTGAGCCTTGGGGTTCTTGAAGGTGTTCGCCAGGTGCTCGAAGGAGACGGCAAGCGCGAGGAACTCACCCAGAGAGTCCCAGCGCAGGTGCCCTTCCTGCACGAACTGCTGCACGTGCTTCGGCGCCGAACCTCCGGCGCCCGTCTCGAACAACCCACCACCGGCCATCAGCGGCACGATCGACAGCATCTTGGCGGAGGTGCCGAGCTCGAGGATCGGGAACAGGTCCTTGAGGTAATCA
>JAUILJ010000133.1 GCA_030433055.1 Polyangia bacterium | reverse complement strand
TTCCATCCTGCGGCCAACAACCGTTCGTAGTCCCACTCCTGAAACCCCGTGTAGTCCCCGATGATCTGGGAACTCGAACGGGGAGCGACGCCATGGGAGCTCAACCACGTGCGCACCTGTTTGATCCCTACTGGACGCAACACGCCGCGCATGCCCAGGGGGTCTCACTGCCTTGGCCTTCCCAGTACTTGGCGGTAGAGCGCTTCCGGCCGCGCTCCGACTGACGTGTGGCGCGGCCCCGTCATGGCGGCCGGCCGCTCGCTGGCGCTGGCGTCGCTGGACGTAGGGCATCTCCACGTTGAGCTGGATGCGTTGATCGCCGCGATACAGCGTTCCGCTGATCCCCGGAGCCTTGGCGTGGCGTGCCCCAGCGACGAGACCAATCACCTGTGCGACGGAGTGGACCGGCTGGCCTGCCGCGTGGGTCAGAATGTCGCCGTCTTGGACGCCGATGCCCAGGCCCCCGACGCCAGAGAGCACCAGGCCTGCAGGGTGGCGGTCCGTGGCTGCCACGAAGCTGCCGCTGGGGATCCCTGCGCTCCGGGATAGAGCCAACACCTTTGCCCTGCGGATACGAATGCCGACTAGCTTCCGCGAAGCCTGCGCCGCTGGGCCTGGCGCGGGGAGCTGCTTTCGCTCAGCGGGCGCTCGCGCCGAGGGGGGGCGTGCTCTGCCAGCTGCCACATCGACCTCCAGCTCGAGCTCGACGTTTGACGTGTCCGCCAGCGCCGCTTCATCGTCGACTGCCTGGGGGGCGTGGCGCGGCTGCCACTCCGCGAGCTGTTCACCCAGCTCGCCCGCTGCCGCGACGACGCGCGCTCCGACCCAGCCAGCGAGGGCGATGGGCGCGCCCCCGAGGGTGGCGAGTAGGAGCGCGGTCTTCGCGACTCGGAGCATGGCTTACGGCTTCGGCGCCTTGAGGTAACGGAAGAGTTCGCTCTTCGTGCTCAGCACCAGAGTGTCGCTCTTGTTCAGCGTCTTTTCGTAGGCCTGGAGGCTGCGCACGAAGGCGTAGAACTCTGGGTCCTTGTTGAAGGCTTCAGCGTAGATCTTCGCGCTCTCAGCGTCGCCTTCGCCTTTGAGCTTCTGCTCGGTCTCGTAGGCTTCGGCGAGCATGATCCGCTTCTTCTTGTCGGTATCCGCGCGGATTTTCTGGGCTTCCTCGCTACCTTCGGAACGGTAACGCTTCGCGACGCGCTCGCGTTCGGCCTTCATGCGCTCGAAGACGCTCTTCTGCACCTCCGGCGGCAGATCGGCCCGCTTGATGCGCACGTCTACGATGTCCACGCCAAACTCCGTGACGCGGGTTCGCACTGCCTCGCCCACCTCCTGCATCAGCGGCTCCCGTTCGTTGCCGATGATGTCACCGAAGTTCTCGCTGGCGAGGATTCTCCGCAGCTCCGACAGTACGATGTCGTCGATGCGTTGCTGGGCGCGAGCTTCGTCCTTCACGGTCTTGAAGAACAACAGCGGGTCCGAGATTTTCCAGCGCGTGACCGGATCCGCGACGAGGTACTTCTTGTCCTTGGTCAACATCTGGCCGGCGGGAGAGTCACTGCTCATCACGCGGCGCTCCATGCGCGTGACGTCTTGCCACGGCAGCTTGAAGTTCAGCCCAGGGCTCGAGATGCTGCGCTTGTGCTGGCCAAACTGGGTGACGATCGCCAGCTCTGTCTCATCGATTACGAATGCGCTGGAGTTCGCGCCGATCAGCAGCACGAACAGCACGACCCAAGGGACTACGCGCTTCATTTCTTTGCCTCCCCACCCAGAGCTCCGCTTCCTAGCGGCAAGACGGGCAGCGTGCCTCGGCTCACGTCCTCGTCTATCAGCACCTTCCGGTTGACCCCACTGAGTATGTGCTCCATTGCCTCGAGGTGAAGCCGCCTACGAGTGACCGCCGGGGCCGCCTCGTATTCCTTGTAGATGCTCAGGAACTTTGCGACGTCACCCTTCGCGCGCAGCACCCGCTCTTCTTTGTACGCCTCGGCGGCGCGCTCGATCTCGCGCTGCCTGCCGCGGGCCTTTGGGAGCTGGTCCTCGTTGTAGCCGTTGGCTTCGTTGATCAGCTGCGCTCGCTTTTCCCGGGCGCGAACCACCTCGTTGAAGGCGTCCTTGACCTCGTTGGGCGCAGCAGCGTCCTGCAGCTTCACGTCAGTGATCTCGATCCCGCTGTGGTACTCGTTCATCAGACGCTGCAGCAGCGCACGGGTATCATCCTGGAGCTTGGAGCGGCGTGTGGTGATGACGTCGTCGATAGTCATCGTTCCGACGGTGCTTCGGAGGGCGACCTCCGTCGTCACGTGCAAGGTCTCGTCAGGGTCCTTGAGCCGGAATAGGTAATCACTCGGGTTTACCACGCGGTATTGGATCAGGATCTGGGCGTCCACGATGTTCTCGTCCGCCGTGAGCATCTGCGCTTCTTCCTTGTGGATCTCCTTGTCTCTGTAGCCCACCTGGATTCGTCGCACCTGTTCGGTGTTGACGATGTCGACTTGCTGCACAAGCGGGATGCGGAAGTGCAGGCCAGGCCCTTTCTGGTTTGGATCGGCTTTGCCGAAGGTACGCACCACGCCGACTTCACCCGGCCCAACGCTGTAAAAACCTGCCAGGGCGACCGCGATCACGATCACCACCACAATCAAGGGACCGATCCTTCGCAGGTTCTTGCGGAAGATCTCGGTGACGCGGGCGACCACGTCGCTCACGTCCGGCCCCATGCCATTGTCTTCGAACTGACTACGCATGCACTCCTCGACAGGTACCCTTATTGACCTGGAGGCTGGCTGCAACCCGTCGTGGTCGCACGGCGCATTACGCGTGGGGGGTGAGGCGAATCGTCCGCGCGATCCCAGGCGCCAGATGTCGCGTGCTGGCTAGCTTCGTACGCGCCAGTTGCCCATATACGCCCGTCCCACGCTGTCGCAGGTGGGATCGGTGACGATCAGCTCTGGCCGGCACTCGCGGCAGTAGATGATGGTGTTCTGGCGAAACGTGCGGCCAAAGTAGATCGCTTCGTCACGATCGATGCCATGCACCAGCCACGCCGGCTCACGCCACACGCCCTCGGGCTCCTCATCGTAGCCCACGCAGTGCTCGACTCGGTAACAACCCAGGATGAGCAAGTCGCGCATCACCTGATGGCGACCTTCGTTGACCCGCCGGGGTAAGAGCATGGACCGGGGATTGTAGGCCGTCAGGACCGCGAACTGCTGCTGCAAGAGCTCGGGGAGGCTCGCGACATCCTGCACGATTTCACCATCCATCGACGAACGCAGCAGGCCCGACTCGGTCGGCAGTTCGTAGACGGTGGCGAAATAGGAACGGAGGAGGTTTTGGTCCACGGATACTCTCTCGTTTGATCTCGATCGGGCTCGAGCCTCAGAACACGCAGCCGAGTCCCGGCGCGTGCGGGCCTAGTAGCACAAGCCTCCGCCGGGGGTCAGTCGGCCACGAAGCGATAGCCGACTCCGCGCACCGTGACCAGATGTCTGGGGCGAGATGGGTCGGGTTCGAGTTTATTCCTGAGTTGAAGCAGGAAGTTGTCGATGGTGCGTAGCGTCCCGTGGTGCCCCGGGCCCCAGACCGCTTCCAGGATTTGCTCGCGGCTCAGCACACGGCCTCGCGCGTTGGCTAGCGTCATCAGGACGTCGAACTCCGTGGCCGTCAGGCCCACGGATTCACCGTCCCGGCGCACCTCGCGCGTGTCTTGGTCTATCTCGAAACTCGCGGTGCGGATCACTGGACGTGCGCGAGCACGTGCGATCGCGTCGCGCCGCAGGACTGCCTTCACACGGGCAAGCAGCTCCGCGAGGCTGAAGGGCTTCGTGATGTAATCTTCAGCCCCCAGCTCGAGGCCCATCACCTTGTCCATCTCGGCGCCCCGTGCCGACAGCATGATGATGGGAACCGCTACGCCCTCACCGCGTAGCGTTCGCAAGACCTCGAAGCCGTTGAGCTTTGGCAGCATCACGTCCAGCACCACCAGGTCTGGCTTGAACTCTCGTGCTTGGCGTAGGCCCTGCTCGCCGTCTTCGGCTACGGACACGGAGTAGCCCTCGGCTTCGAGGTTCATGGACAGTCCCATGCTGATGCTTGGGTCGTCCTCCACGACTAGGATGCGCTTGAGGTTCTCCACTGGTTACTCGGAATCGGGGATTGGGGAGTCGGAGAGCGACGCGCGCTGGGGGGGCTCAGATTTCCTGGGGGATTTAAGTGTATGAAAGATCGGGAGCACTAGCGTGAACGTGCTGCCCTTTCCGGGGCTGCTCTCGAGCTCGACTTTGCCGCGGTGTGCCTCCAGCACGTGTTTCACGATCGCGAGGCCGAGGCCAGATCCTTCGCGCTCGCGCGCCAGTCGATCGTCTACCCGATAGAACTTCTGAAAAATGCGCTTGTGCTCCGTGAGCGGGATGCCCGCGCCGTTGTCGCTGACGCTGATGCGCACCTTGTTGCCTTCGCGCCACGCACGCACGCTGATGCGGGCGGGACTGCCGCCGTACTTGCGCGCGTTGGTGAGCAAGTTCAACAGGGCGTCGGCCAGGGCGCCCGCGTCTGCGTCGATGCGCGGCAGGTTCTCTTCCACGTCGAGCTCGAGGTTCCCGCCCGGACCAAGCTCCAGTGACTGCGTTGCGGCGACGGCCTTCTCTACGACGGTGCTGACGTCCGTAGGCTCAATCACGTACACGCGGCGACCGCTCTCCATGCGTCCCCAGTCGAGCAGCCGATCGATCAGCTCCTGAAGCCGGTGACTCTCCCTTGCGAGGCCTTCGATACACCGGTCTTCGGTGGCCGTATCCCCACGGCGAAGCTCGAGGGTCTCGGTGAACAGCCGAATGGAGGTGAGTGGTGTACGCAACTCGTGGCTCACCTTGGACACGAAGTCGCTCTGCAGCTGGGAGAGGTTGGCTTCCCGGCGCACGAACACCCAAACCAGGATGACGCCCGTGGTCGCAGCGCCGCTCAACGCAAGCACCAGGATCCCCATGACGATGTCGGAGAGCTCGCCGAGGATGAGCAGCACCACCCCCACGGCGAGCAACAGCACCGTTGGGACGACGACCAGCGCCACCAACAGGATGACGATACGTCGATAACCGAAAGCGGTCAGATCCCGGGTCGACACCCGAGACATCATACCCGAAGGGTTAGCGGCAGCGTGCTCGCTCACAGCTCGAGCTCCGCGCACAAAATCCACAACAGGCTGGCGACGCTGGCTGCTTGCGCTGGCGCGCCCGTGGCGCGGTGAGGTGGATCACCATTTGCTAGCTGGGATATCTGGCCCAGCGCCAGGGGCTCGTCCAGCGCCTGTTCGACGATCCGCTGGAGCTCGCTCTGCACCTCGAAGTCGTCGGGACGTAGCCGCAGCAGGGCCCGCGCGTAGAACCCGAGCAAGTACGTCCAGGTCGCGCCGCGGTGATAGGCCGCCTCCCGTTCTTCGAAGCTCCCGTCGAACTGTCCCAGGTAGTCGACCGCGCTCGGTGAGAGGCTGCGAATTCCGCGCGGTGTGAGTAGCTCCGCCGTGACGCGGTCCACGATGGAGGTTGCCTGCCAGGTGTCGAAGAGGTCCGGGTCCACCGCGAGCGCGAGCAGCGCATGGGGACGGATGCGGTCGTCACCTGGTTGGCCCGGATCCAGCGGGAGCGAGTCGTACGGGTAGCGCTGGGCCTCACACCAGAAGCGGGCTTTGAAGTTCTCCGTCGCGCGGTTGCGCATCGATAGCGCGCGCTGCTCGAGCTCATGGTCACCGTAGTCCGCGGCGAGCCCTGCGAGCACTCGAGCACCGCGCGTCCACAGCGCCTGCAGCTCGATCGGCAGGCTCTTGCGCTTGCCCCATTCGCTATGCGCTGGGCTTGGATCATCCGAGCTGGTGTTCGGAGCCATGCTCTTGACCAGGGCCTGGTCCGTTAGCTCGACACCCAGGGCGGCACGGCCTTCGCACACCGCGTCGAAAGCCGCCGTGAGCGCTGGATAAAGCTCATCCTTTATGAAGACGTCATCGGACCCAGTCCACGCCAGCAAAGCCCGCGCCGCCTCGAACAACCACAGCGTCGAATCCACCGACGAGAACTCGCTGCGCCCAAAGCCTGCGGGGATGGGCCGACGCGAGGGCATCTGTACCACGCTCGGGTGCTCCGCGAGTCGCCGGGGCAACAGACCCGTCTGCTGACTGGCTATCAAGGTGCGGAGCACGGCCTTGGCCTCGTCGACCTTGCCCCGCGTGAGATACAGCCCGGGAAGCGCGATACACGTGTCGCGGGTCCAGACGCCGAACCAGGGGTAGCCACTGATCACCGCTGGTCGGCCGCAATTTTCTGCGCAGAATTGATCCGCGGCCAGGAACAGTCGCCGCACAGCGTCCGGCCGCTCCTCGCCGGGGTCCTGCGCCAGCAGGTACTCTTCGGTTTCCCGCATCAAGCGCTCGGGGTCGCCCCCGACGGGCTCTCCAACGGACACCGTGAGGTAGATGGTCTGTCCGTCCTCGATCTGCATTTCGAAGACGCCGGGAGTCCACAAGTCTTCGGTGGTCTCGTCGTGATCGTCGCTCGAGTATTCGAACCGCCGCCACCAATCGGGGCTGCCCACGAAGAGACCTTCATGGTCGAAGTAGATCTGCGGGAGATCCAGGCGTGGCTGGATCTGCACCTGGCGGGGCCGGAGGGCGACCGTCTGCAGCATTCCGCCGTGTTCTCGCGTGAGCTCGTGCATGGGACGGAGCGACAACAGCGGGCGCACCTTCAAGGTGGCGCTCCTCACCCCCGACAAGCTGAAGGAGAGCACGACGGCGTTCTTTCCGCGCACCAGCGCGAGCCGTCGATCCAGGTTCGCTTTGCCAAGGCGGTAGCGCCAGTGAGGCAGCGGAGCTTGGGCAAACTCGGTCAGCTGGCGGTAGCCTGGCATGGGCGCCACACCTGGGAAGCGATGAGCTGCCAAGCGGTGGGAGCGCTTGCCGATCTCGACTTCCGTTTCCGTGTGGCTCAGGACGACGTGGCGTGCCAGTGGTGGTGACAAGGCTGCCACGAGCAAGCCGTGATAGCGCCGCGTGTGGCAGAGCGCGACCGTGCTCATGGCGTAGGCGCCCGCGCCGTTCGTGTGCAGCCACTCGGCCTCTGCCCGGGCGAGGTCGCCTTGCACCTCGACGTAGGGCCAAGGTGAGCCCTCGGGCGGCTGGAGTTCACGCTTCCTCTTAGCCATGGCGCGCTCCCAGCGCCTGCCGTGCGGCGTCGAGCATGGCGGCCCGTGGCGCATCCACGTCCAGCCAAAGCTCGAGCGCTGCCGCAGCCTGGCCCACCAGCATCCCGAGGCCACCCCGCGCATCCAGCTTCCGGTCTCGGGCGCGTGCGAGGAACGGTGTTTCCTCGGGGTTGTACACTACGTCGTAGGCGACGCAATTTGCAGGCAGCTCCTGCCAGGGCACGATGTCACTCACGCTCTCACCGGGGCCGGCTCCGAGCATGCCAGCGCTGGTCGCCTGGAGCACCAACGTCACGTCGCTCACGAAGCTTTGCCAGGCTCCCGGACGCCATTCGAGCAGCGTCACGTCCAGATCTCTGAAGGTGTCCGAGCCGCGCCAGCCCTCGGGTGGACCGGTGTGCCTGCGCGCGCACACGTAGACACGCTCGAACCCGAGCTCCGCGAGGGCGGTCGCTGCGCCCAACGCCGCGCCTCCGTTGCCAAGGATCACCGCCGCACCTCGGCCCACGTCACCGAGCTCCGAGAGCAGCGCCAGGATGTCCGTGTTGAAGGCGTGGACCTTGCCCGCTTGCAGCGCCAACACATTCGCGGCACCGGCTTGGCGGGCGAGGGGATCTGCGATGTCCGCCAGGGAGAGCGCGAGCTGCTTGTGCGGCACGGTGACGTTGTAGCCGGCGTATTCGCCCCGCTCGAGGCGCAGCAGCGCGGTTTCTACCGCGGGTCGATCCGGACAGTCCAACAGCTCGTAGCGGTGCGCTAGGCCGAGCGCGTCGTACGCGGCATGGTGGATCACGGGCGAGAGCGAGTGACCGAGCGGATGCCCCAACAGGGCGAAGCGGCTCACGCGTCCTGCTCCTCCCCCGGCTCGACATGGGTGACGTTGCTCCGCACGGAACCACTGCCCAGCCGAACCTCGAGCTCGTCTCCGGCGCTCAGCTCGGCAGCGCGTTTGACGATGCGGCCGCCCTTCGCCGCGATCGCGTAGCCACGCCCCAAGATGCGCAGCGGGGACAGCCCGTCGAGCTGGGTGGCCCGTAGCCCCAAGTGTTCGCGGCGCTCCTGCAGCCGCTCGCGGGCTCGGCGCTGCAGCTCGGCTCGCAGATCGCTCTGCTGCTGGCGCTCGCTCTGGATGCGCTGGCGCATGCTGCTCTGGAGCGCCGCCTCGAAGGGCGCGAGCTTGAGTCGCGTGCGGGCCAGCACGGTCTTCGGATCGCGCAGTAACAGCCGCCGCTCGAGCCCGGTGTGAGCGGCGCGCTGGCGCCGCAGGCGGTCTCGCAGGTGGTCCTCGAGGCGCTCGGTCAGTTCGTCCAGAGCTTGGGCCCGCTCGCCGATCAGTTGCCTTGGGTCGCCCAGGCGCCGCTCCAGGCGCTCGCGCACCTGCTGGTCGTCGCGGAGCCGGTGTCGCATTGCTCCAACCAGGTGACGCTGCGCTGCGTCGAGTTCCTTCTTCTGTGTGACCCGCTCTGCGACCACCAGCTCTGCGGCCTGGGACGGCGTTGCCGCGCGGATGTCTGCGACCAGGTCGGTCAGGCTGAGGTCCACTTCATGACCGACGGCGCTCACGATGGGTACTCGCACCTCAGCCAGGCGGCGCACGAGTCGTTCGTCGTTGAACGCCAGCAGATCTTCGGCAGATCCACCGCCTCGTCCGATGATCATCACATCGAGGCGCGGATGGCGCTCGAGGAGATCGATGGCGTGGAGCAGCCCCCGAACGGCTTGGTCTCCTTGCACCTGGGCTGGCGCCAAGACGATGTGCGCTCCACCACGACGGAAGGCTACGGTGATGATGTCGTGGATGGCCGCCCCATGTTCGCTGGTGATGACTCCGACCACTCGCGGAGAGCTGGGCAGTGGCCGCTTGCGCTCGTCAGCGAACAGGCCTTCGGCGGCGAGCTTCAGCTTGAGTCGTTCGAGCGCTTCGAGCTGTGAACCTCGTCCGGCGGGGCGCAGCCGGTCCACCACGAGTTGCAGACGGCCCCGCGGGATCCAGAGGTCCGGTTTGCCTTGTACCTGCACCCGAGCCCCTTCCTGGAGGTAGCGCCAGGCTCGGCCCGCGTTCATGCGATACATCACGCTCTCGACCACCGCGCCTTCCTCCACATCCTTGAGGGAGAAATACACGTGACCGTTCTGGGAGCGCTTCAGGTGAGCGATTTCACCTTCGATCCACACCCGGCCGACGCTTCGGCTCAGGGCGTGTTTCATGCGACGAGCCAGCTCGGAGACTGCAATGATCGCTTCCTGCTCGTCGTTCACGCGGGGTGTATAGCAGGCGTGGGCCGGACTCGGGCATACTGCGGAGCAGATGGACCCCAACGACTCCGATCGCGCACAAATCCTCCGTCGCCGCGCTTTTTTCGTGAGCTCGGCGCTCACCGCCCTGGGCTGCAACAACCCGGGGCGACCACCGGAGGGGCAGCCGTCCTCAGCGACCGAACCGTCCGCGCCACCCACGCCAACGGTCACGGCTCCGGTGGAGCCCACGGTGACAGCGAGCGCGACGGCGACGCCGCCGGAGCCACCACCGAGCGAAGGCCCAGACCTCGCTACGCCAGACGGTGTCGGCGAGGTCGCCGCGGAGAATTACAAGAGCCTGCGAGAATCCGTCGCCGCTATCCGCAAGAGCATCGACGAGCTCGGCGCTTCGCTGCCCGATGCCTGCAAGATCACCGACCAAGCGTGCGACTTGCAGTGGCGGAAGCTAGCGGAGGGGCTGCTCGAGATCGACCAATCGATTCGCGGACTGCCGCCCCGATGTGGAGGGTCGAGCGAGGAAGCCAAGGCGTTCTTCAAGCAGCGCGACGCAGCGCGTGAGGACCTGAACAAGCGAGTCCAGGCCCTGAGCGTCCGCATCAGCGCCCTGGTTGCGACCCAGGCGGAGAAGGAGCGCTGGACCGCCCACCAACAGGACGCGAAACAGGCAAACCCAGAGCCCTGTCTCAAGTTTGCCTGTACCGACTGGTGAGTCAGCGCTTGCGCCGGTGAATATTCGCCAGCGCCAAGGCAAGACCCAGCGCGAGCCAGCTACTGCCATTCCCCGAGGATCCGTTCGGGCTGAACGCGCAGCTCGAGTCGCCCCTGAGCGTAACCGTTGCCCCCGACGTCCCCGGCTCGGTTGTGCCCCCAGCGCCCGCGCTGCCACCGCTCCCCGAAGCGCCTCCACTGCCCCCAGGCCAGTTCCCAGGATCAGTGCCAGCCGGAACGACGCGCAAGGCGTCGACCGCGATGTGCTGATCATCAGCAGGGGGCGTACTGGAAGTATCGTAGACGCTCACGTGTTGCTCTGGTCCCGCGTCGAAGTCGAACTCTCCCAAGCTCACCCACCCGCTGGCTTGAGACTGGTCGATCACCACCAAGTCTTCCTGCGCGCCATGGGACACGCTGTACGTTGTTTCCGTGTGGACACCGAACGCAGGGTCCACGTAGACCTCTAGCTGGTAGCGCCCCGCTACCGCAAAATCGAGGTGCCAGCGCGCCCAGTTCGATGGCTCCGAGCTGTCGTAGGCGTTGGTCCACAGCAAGGTCCCGTCGTAGCCTACGCCCTCCTCGCTTCGCCAGAACTGCGCGGGACCATAGGCCGCGAAGCAGCTGTCGCGCTCGTCGATGACGCGGCCTTCCTCCGGCACGATGTCGCACTCGGGGATCGCTGGGGGTGACACCACCCCCGAAAACCAGTCCGTGGTGTTCGTGCTCGCGGCCAGGCTCAGCTCCACATGGAGATGATCCACGTGGGGGTTAGGTCCGCCGTAGCTGCGATCCTTGGAGCCCGCCGCGCGCGAGGCTCCCCACGTCCACTGATCCCAAATGATGTATTGGATTCCGATCGCCTCGGCGTTCTCGATCAGCCAGTTGCCAACCGGATCGCCCGCGTCGTTGTCCGCCTCCCCATCGGCGCCGACCACAGGAATCATGACATCGAGCGCGCGGCCCGTTCCGTGGACGGACAGCTCACTCAGGTTGGCCGTGTTCTGGCGACAGGCGTAGCCCCCGATGCTCGCGATCTGGGGGAAGTGGTCGTACAGGTACTGACGCAGGATTTCGCCGCCGCTGGTGATTCCACCCGCGCAGCCCGCCCCATTGTTCCACGCGCCCGCCCCGGTGTACTCGACGTACTGGGAGTCGCCAATCGCAGACGTTTCCGCCGGGATCATCCATGGGCCCGGGTGGGCGAGGCGACCGCTCTGAGAGCCCAGGTCCTCTTCGGGCGCGTCTCCACAGCCAATACCGAACCCGCCAAAAGCGAAGAGCCCCAGCAGGACGGCGCTGCGGAGTGGACGAAGCTTCCCAAGCATCGGTGCAGTCTAGCCCGCGTCCGGGCGCTGGACCGGCTTAAAAAGCGACCCCTTGGTCACAATTGCTGGAAACATCCAAGCAAGCTGCACCCACCTATCGGCTGGTCCCACCGACCCAAGGCGACTGCCAGCATGGGAACCGACTGCCACGACGCGAACCTCAGGCTGAGCGCTGCCGGAAAACGGCAGGGTAGGCGAGCAGACTCCAAGGTGCTGGGTTCGGTTGGCGCCCCTCGGCCCAAAAGGGGCGCCAACCGAACCAACCGGAGAGGCGACGCGTGCTATACGCGCGTCGCTATGCTCAAGAAGGTCCTGATTGCCAACCGGGGGGAAATCGCTGTTCGAGTCGCGCGTACGCTGCGTGAGATGGGGATCCGCTCGGTGGCTGTCTACAGCGACGCCGACCGCGAGAGCCTGCACGTGCGCGTGTGCGATGAGGCGTATCACATCGGCCCAGCAGCGGCGGCCGAGAGCTACCTCCGGGCTGACAAGATCCTGGAGGTCGCCAAGCGCGCGGGCTGCGATGGCGTGCATCCAGGCTACGGCTTCTTGAGCGAGAACGCGGAGTTCGCCGAGGCCTGCGAAGCATCGGGCGTGACATTCATCGGGCCGCCTCCCAGCGCAATGCGTGACATGGGCCTGAAGACCGCTGCCCGTGACAAGATGGCGGCTGCCGGCGTTCCAATTGTTCCCGGCGGAAACGCAAATACGGTCGAGGAAGGGCTCGCGACGGCGGAGCGCATCGGTTACCCCGTGATGCTCAAGGCGACCGCGGGAGGCGGCGGCAAGGGCATGCGCCTCGTGCACAAGCCGGAAGAACTCGGGGCGGCGCTGGAGCGCGCGCGGAGCGAGGCGAAGAAGGCGTTCGGCGACGAGACCGTCTACATCGAGAAGGCGATCATTCAGCCCCGTCACGTCGAGATCCAGGTGCTCGGCGACAAGCATGGAAACATGGTCCACCTGTTCGAGCGTGATTGCTCGATCCAGCGGCGGCACCAGAAGGTGGTGGAGGAAGCTCCTTGCCCCGCGATCGATGAAGAGATCGTGCACAAGATGGGTGAGGTCGCCGTGAAAGGCGCGAAGGCGGTAGGCTATTTTTCCGCAGGGACATTTGAGTTCCTGCTCTCACAGGACAAGAGCTTCTACTTCCTCGAAATGAACACTCGTCTGCAGGTCGAGCATCCGGTGACCGAGCTGATCAC
>JAUILJ010000132.1 GCA_030433055.1 Polyangia bacterium | reverse complement strand
TCATTTCTTGGTGGAAATCAACTTGCGCTCCCGGCCGCTTGGACGGAGAAGGCTCGCGAGGGGCGTCCTGAGAGGGATACAACGATTGGGCGCTGGGAAAGAGCGGATTCGCACATCGCCCGGGTTGAGCGTCGCCCAGGATCGACGCCATGAGACGTTGGTTGATGCGTGGCGACGAGTGGTCGGGTGCTCTTCAAGGGATGCGCTGTGTCGTGATTGGCGCGGTGCTTGCGTGGGCGACCGGGTGCTCGAGCACCCAGAGCGAGGCGAGCCAGCCGACTGTTGGGGGAGGAGCGTGTGCGATGGGAGCATGGAACGGGCGAGATCACCTGGAGCCGTCGAAGGCGCCTCCCTGCAACCTCGACGTCAGCGAGGTCCCGCAGTTCGTTGCGCTGGGCTTCGACGACAACGGCGACGCCGCTGGTATGGCCTGGGCGCTGGATATGTTGGCGGCGCGGGGGGGGAAGGCGTCGTTCTACATGACCTCGGACTATGGGCAGGACAGTCAGGTGGTCGCCGAGTGGCGCCGCGCCCGCGACGCAGGCCATGAGCTGGGGAACCACACCATCGATCATGCAGATGGCGCGACGTTCTCGCTGGAAGACTGGCAGCGGGAGATCAAGGGCTGCAACGACTTCCTCTCCTCGGGGGATGACCCGCTGATCCGCGCTTCGGACCTGGTCGGCTTCCGCACACCCTTCCTCAGCTACAACGACGCCATGCTGAGCGCCGTCCAGGACGCCGGGCTCAGCTACGACTGCAGCATCGAGGAAGGCTACGAGGACGGCCAAGACGGACGAAACTTCTACTGGCCCTACACCCTGGACGACCTGAGCCCTGGTCACAGCGCCCAGGTTGCCTGGGGCGACGGGAAGCAGGAGCTGACCTCGCATGCCGGCTTATGGGAGCTGCCGGTGTACGCGGTCTTCGTGCCACCCGATGAGGCGTGCGAGATGTACGGGGTTCCTTCCGGTTTCCGCGCGAAAATGAAAGTCGTTCAGGACTGGTTCGACGCGGACAGCGGTGCGATCACCGGCTTTGACTACAACCTCTGGGCCTCCAAAGACGAGGGAGGTTTCGAGATGACGCCTGCCGAGTTCGTGGCGACGCTCAAGTACAGCTTCGATCAGCGCCTGGCAGGCAACAAGGCGCCGTTCCTGCTCGGGGTCCACTCGGCATACTACGCGAGTGACTGGAACGGGAACTCGCCCGGGGCGCTCACAGCGGAGGAGCGCCAGGGAGCGATCGAAGCGTTCCTGGACTACGTGATCGAGCGTGGCGCCCAAGTGGTGAGCGCGCGTCAGGTGTTGCAGTGGATGCGTGATCCAACGCCCACCGCGGGCTAGTTTGGCCGAGACCCAAGGCCTGATCGCGCTGTAGTGTCTCGTGCGGTGAGGGCGCCGACCGCGCGCCCTATCCCCACGATATGCCTGGTCCCACGCCCCCGAAGGTAGCTCCAGTAACACGACGACTCGGGCGCCGGGCATTCCTGGGCGCGCTGGGGGGGAACGGTCGTCTCCTGTGCCAGTGGGGCGCCGGAGCACGCCGCCCCGCGAGCCGCCCCGCGTGCGCTCGCAACCAGCAGGTTGCCCCGCAGCGTGATTGTCGTCGGGGGTGGGCTGGCGGGGCTCGCTACGGCGCGCAAGCTGGTCAAGGCCGGGCTGTCGGTGCAAGTACTCGAAGCGGAGCCCCGAGCGGGCGGGCGTATCCGTACGGTAAGAGATGGATTCCTGGCGGGCCAATACCTGGAGCTGGGGGCTCGCCACGTGGTCTCGGATCCGCTGATGGTCGAGCTCTGCGCTCAGCTCGGGGTCGAGCGCGTCGACTCCTGGAGGGATCCGCGAAGTAAGACGGCGAGGCGCGTGGGCCTGGTGCGTGCGGGGGTGAGACGCAGCGTTCAGCCCAGCGAGCTGCCTGACGAAGACGCACTTCTCAGCCCCGCTGAACGAGCGCTGTCGTTCCCCGAGCGACTCACCCACTACTTCCCCGAGACTCGCGGCCGCACACCTCAACAGCTCGGCTGGGACAGTGGGCTTCGAGAGCTGGACGGTGTCTCCGCGGCGGAGTATCTCCGCCGTCAGGGTGCCTCGGCGGGGATCATCTCGCTGATAGAAGGAGCGCTGGTACCCGGTGACAGCATCGAACAGAGCTCCGCGCTGTCGATCATGCGGGACGCGGCCTCGTTTCGTCGGGAGCTGGGGCTGCCTCGCGCCGGCGGTCGGATCGCTGGAGGTACTGATCGGTTAACCGACGCCCTCGCGAGGGAGCTAGGGGAGCGCGTGCAGCTCAACGCCGCGGTGAGGCGTATCACCCAGCGCGCGGCCGACGTCGAGGTGGAGTTCGAGCTGGCGGGTCAGCGACGAGCACTCAGGGCCGAGCGGGTGGTCTGCGCGTTGCCGTATTCCGCGCTCTCGGCGATCGAGCTCGCGCCGCAGCCTGCTGAAGCCAAGCAGGCCTCGATTGCTCATGCGCGCATGGCGTCCGTGACCCGCGTCTGGCTGCAGTGTGATCGGCGCGCCTGGTTGGAGGAAGGGGAGTCGGGCAGAGTCGAGACGGATACGCTCTTGGGGACAATCCGTGAGGAAACAGATATGCCGGGCGTGCCGGGCGTGCTGGGAGCCTACCTCAGCGGGCCTGGCGCCAGGCGCTGGCGTGAGGTCCCCAGGCAGGACCGGGCGGCGCGCGCACGTGCGGAGCTGAGCCTCGCGATGCCTAGCGCCGCTCAGCTCCAAGGAACGTGCGGGGTGTTTTGCTGGGATGATGTCGCGACGGCGGGTGGTGGCTACAGTTGGTTCGCGCCCGGGGAGTTGACTGCGGCTGGCAGCGCGTACGCTGCGCCCGAAGGGCGTGTGCACTTCGCGGGGGACCACGTGTCTTCACGCCCGGGCTTCATGCACGGGGCGCTGGAGTCTGTCGAGCGCGTGGTGGCGGAAGTACTCGGGGCGAAGCAGTGAGCGGTCACTGGACATGCAGCCGGTAGTGCACTTCGGAGTCTCCCTTGGAGAAGCCGAGGACTCGTTCCGTGCGGAATGGGAAGCCGAGTAAGCGCAAGCCCCCACGAAAGTACCCGATCGTCGCGTACTCGAAATAGACATGGTGGAACGTGTCAGGGATCCCGGTGATGCGGATCTCGATGCACTCACCGTCGTAGCTGCCTTGGGCCGCTCCGAGGTCGAAGAAGTTGCTGAACATGACCTGGGCCAGGTTCGCGAAGCGCTGCAGATCCTTGGTGGCGACCAGACCCTTGTAGGGCCCCTCGGTCATGGACCACTGTGCGCTGGCCTCGCCCACCTCCCACAGCGAGTCGACGTCGCCTCCGTATGCCTTGTCGACGATCTCGTCGATCAGCTCCAAGAATGGCCCCATGGGGAGCCAGTTCGTCGGCAGCACGTGCGTCGGGAAGAGCGGATTTCTACGTTGGAAATCCGCGACGAACGCTGCGACTCGCGCTTCATCCCAGTGCGCCGCCAGGAGCTTCATCCGGGCGTGGTACGCAGTGCCCTTCACGTGCATACCCTTCCGCTAGCGGTTCGGTTCTGCGAACACAAGGGCCGAACGCCCGGTGGGTGTCGGCCGCGTGAGGTCGAGGGGTGTAGGCTAGGGCTGGGCCTGGATACGGGCCAGTACGGCCCGGGCGGTCGTCGACAAACCTCGGGGATCTAGCAGTGCTTCGAGCCGCCGTTGCTCGACGCCGCGCTCGAACGCGGAGCGTCGTGCGTCGTCCCCGAGATCGTAGAACGCCGGGGCGAAGCGCACCTCTCCGTGGGGGCCACGCTCACGGTGCGCCGAGACGACTTCTTCGATCAGGCTGTCTTCGTCCATGGGTCGTTTTCGGCTCTAGCTTCGCTCCGGGCCCAGGGAGTAGCCGAGATCTACTCCTTGCCCCCGAATGCAGTCGAGGAGCAACTGGCGGGCGCGACCGAAGTTCTTGAGGAAGGTGTTGAGTTTCATCTGGAGCTGCTCGGCCAGGGACTCGTCAGCCGCTCCCCCGGCATTCTGGAGACGTGCGTCCAGCGCAAGCCGAGGCTTCGGGGGTAGCGCACCCAGGCAGCGCTGAATCACGGCGCGCAGCAATGGGTCAGGCTCCGGCGCTTGAACGGAGGGGACCACTCCGCTTGCCGCGTATGAGAGTTCTTCTGCCTTCGCGTTGCGCTCGCTCTTGCGGACGTGATCGATGGCGAGGTTGCGGGCGATGCGTACCCCCAGGCGCAGGAGCGCGTCTCCCTGGGGATCAACCTCTACGCGATGGGCCACCTGCCACACGCGCAGCAGCGTCTCCTGGAGCACGGCCTCGCTGTCCACATAGGCAGCGAAGCGACTCAGGCTCAGGCGGATGCGTGGTTCGGCGCTGCTGAGCCAAGCAGCGAACGCATCGACGTCGCCGCGGGCGATCTGCGGCAGTAGCTGGTCACGTTCTTCAGGGGTCATGGGCTCAGTGGGTTGGAGTGAGGGAGGCTACGGCAAGCGGTAGCCTCCCTCAGGTCGTTTCGTCGTCGCTAGAAGTTGATCTCACAGCGCGGGTGACTGGCGGTCTCACTGATGACGATGTGCGTGAGGCGCTGGGGGAGCTGAGCTTCGAGCTTGCACACCAGCCGCACCTGGGCTCCGGCTTCGAGACGCCCCGTCGCGGTGGTATGTGGCACCTCGACTTCGGCCTCGATGACGCTGCCGTCAGCCAGCACGAGCTGAACTCGAGCGGGAAGCACCCAGTCGACCTCGTGGGGGAACTCGAACGCGACGGCGAGGCGCTTGCTGTTGCTCAGGCGGATGCGGCCGGGCACCTGAAGCGCTCCGTCACCGTCCTCCTCGGATAGCACCGCTAAGTCGGTACGCGCCTCCTCATCTCGGGGTGAGAAGAACTCGCGGACCTTCTCCAGCAAGCCTCCCTTGCGCTTGGGCGCTTCCGGTGCCGAAGGCGCGCCGCGCACTGGAGGCGGAGGTGCCCCGACGAACTGCGGCGGTCGACCGGCGGCAGGCGGAGCACCGGGAGGAGGAGTGGGCGCCCTTCCCGCGCTCACGGGCGCGGCAGCTCGTACGCGCATGCTTGCGAGGGCCGGCGCCGCGCCGCCGGCCAGTGCCGGTGGTGCCATCGCGCGCAACCCGAGGCCCTCCGCGCACAGATCCGCGCCGAGTTCGTGGGGCTGCTCCACCCGCCGCGACTTCGCCGTTGGGTCGACGGTAGACTCATCGCTCACGGCGACCCAGGACGTGAGTCGAGTGGCGATCTGGAAGTCGACCCCAAGGTGCTCGATGCTCTGGTCGTGAGCTCGTCGAAGCTCAGGCACGGCAGCGTGCTCCAGCTCGAGATCTTCGACGCGCTCGCGGGCGTAGAGCGCCAGGACGCGCTCAGAGCCCTGACCCGCCTCCTTCGCCTTGACCACCAGCTCTTCGGAGTAGGTTCCTCGAGCCGTTACCCCGCGGATGCGTAGTGTGCCCCCTTCAGGGCTCAGCTCCAGTGGGATCAGCGCGGGGGAGCCTGCGTACAGATCGAGCGGCCGCCGCGGCGCTGCTTTGAGCGCGCTGCCCCAGATCTCCAGGTCCACGACCTGGGGTTGGGCCGTACGCTCGAGCAAGCGCTTCATCGCGGGCTCGACGTCCTCGCCCGGTGCAACGATGATCTCCACGCCGCGCCCAGCCCGCGCCGCGGGGGTGAGCAGCGCGCGGTTCACCCCGTGACCCACGCCGATGCTGTGGAAGCGGCAGCTCTTCGGCAGTTCGTCCGAGAGGCGCTTGAGGATGGCCACCTCACTGCCGATCAGGCCGTCGGTGACGAGCACCACCTGGCGCATGGCCCCCTCTCGAAGGGACGCGAGCGCGGCCTCGATGCCTCCGCGCATCTCGGTGCCGCCGTCGGCTCTGAGCGATCGCAGCCAGCGTAGCGCGTCCGCCTTGTTGGCTTCGGTGGCGCGCACCGCCTTGCGTTGCCAGCGACTGGCCTTCCAGCTGAATTCGATCAGCTCGAGTTGGTCCTCACCCCCAAGCGAATCCACCAGGGCGCTGACCAGGCGTACCGCTTGGGCGAGCGGCGCTCCCCCCATCGACCCGCTCGTGTCCAAGAGCACGATCAGGTCCCGCGGGACGGGTCGCTGCGCCTCCAGCGGTGGAACCAGGCTCAAGAGTCCGAACTGGGAGGTTGCGTAGCGATGTGTTTCCGTGGGGCGAGCTGTCTCGAGGCGGGCGCTGGCGTGTTCGAGGGCGACGCCCCAACGCACCACGACGTCTCGGTCCAGACGGGCGCCCTCGAAGTGGACGCAGGTGGACTCGAGTTCCTGCTGGCTTGCTATGCCGTGGCTCGGAGAGCGCGGTGGCGCCGTGACGCGATCGCCGATCTCGAGCTGTAGCTCGGCGCGAGGCGCTCGGGCCTCGGAGCCGTCGTCGTGAGCGACCACGGAGACGCACGAGGCGTCGTGGCTCTCTTCATTCAGGTAGCGGGGAGCGACAACCGTGGGGAAACGATACTCCCAGCCGTTGCTCACCCAGGCCAACGGGTGATCGAGGCTGACCTCGATATCGATGCTCTGGCCCGGCGGGATGTTGCCGATCGCCTGGCGGAACAAGGCGCTGCGCTCCTGCTCCAGCAGGGCGGCGCTGTGACCGCTCATCAGCGCTTCTTCGTAGCGTTCCCGAGCCTGGTGCTTGGGCTCCACGACTCCACGCGTGTGCTTTCCGCTCAGCTCGAAGCTGTAGCCGCAGACGGCGGCATCGCTCGGCAGCGGCAGCAGGTACGTGACCTCGAGCGGGCTCCCGGATGTGTTGCGAAAGCGCTGACGCAGCACGCTGCGGGCGATGCCGCCTCCGGCCTCAGCGCGGAGGGTGGCGCTCTCGAGTGGTAGGCTGACGCCACTGGGGCTGACCAACCGCGCGCCGCTCGAGGCGTTCTCGGGGGCGGCAGTCACGCTGCTAGTTTGCTGAAAGACTTGATGGATCGGCAGTGTCATGTGTCCCTCCACGCCTCGCGCTCATGCGCTCTCCCCAACCACAGGTTGAGGGCGCCGCGCTCAAGTGCTGAGAGTTGCGGCGCTTTTGCGCGTGTTGCGAGGCTGTTTGAGGGACCAACGCTGCGCGGGGCGGGTTGGTGACAAAGTTTTTTTGCCGTGCGCGCCGCCTCCGCAAAATCGACCAGGGGTCAGGACCCGGGCAAGCCGGACGCGTCGAGCTCGGCGCGAGGGTCGTCTGCTGGTCCGCCGCGGTGCCGGTTCTTCCACAACCGCCGGCCCGCGAGGATGCCGAACAACCAGGCCAGCAGTGCGAACCCGCCGAGCTGCAGGGCGCGGTTGCGGAAGGCGACTCGAGCCTCTTCGGCTTTCTTCGCCAGCTCCTCTCGGGTGCCGAACCAGGCGCGATCGCCCTGGACGATCACGTATTGCTCGGGAAGCACTCGCGCCATCCAGACGCCGTAGGTGTCGCACGGGTGCTGCTTCCAGTCCGGGGCCAATGTTTCCGCGGGGTGCCCCTCGAGGCTGCGCCTGCTCTGGTAGAAGTTCGAGTAGCTGCTCCACCCCTCGAAGGAGAACGGCGGGAGCGAGACCTGCTTGGAGTCGCCGCCTCGGCTGTCTTGCAGCGTCAGGCGCGGGCTCCCGTAGACTCGCTTGGCGAGCAGCGTGCGCTTGGTGTCTCGACCCGTCTTCTTCAGACACATGACTTCCAGCTCGGCGTAGGCGACGCCCGCTCCGACTGGCGGCTGCTGTTTCGCGAGCCCTTCGGCCCTGCCCTCGATGACACCCGCGCCTGGTGGTGGCGGTGGCTTGCGCGCCCCTTTGCCCATCCCCGCCGCCCCGTACACCAGAGCGGCGACGGTCAGCGCGAGGGCCGCGGGGACGGCGACGAGCGCCAAGCAGCCAGGTGCGTTCGACTGACTCACTGCGCCTGCTTACGGCAGTCGCTGCGCCGACGCCAGCCTCAGGCCAGAGGAAGCGCCTCGGGCGGCCCGCGACATGGCGTCGCAGCGGCCGAAGGCCGACCGCGGAGGCTCCGCTATTTCAGGGACTTGCCCAGGGCGTAGGCGAGCTTGGTGCGGCTCACCCGCTGGTTGATGTGCGCCGTGATGAGCTCCAGGCGTGCGCGCAGGAGCTCTGTGTTCGCGTCCATCAAATCGACGCTCTTCGCTCTTTCTGCGCGGAATTGAAGTAGTGTCGCTCGGTAGGCTTCTTCGCTCGCAGCGAGTCCGCGGGTGGCGACCTTGAGCGCGACGTCTGCCTCGATCGCCGAGCGCTGAGCCTGGCTGAGCTCTCTGCGCAGCATGTCTCTCAGAGACGCCTGCTGGGCGCGGACCCCGCTCTGCTTGGCTTCCAGAGATCGAGCGCTGGCGCTGGCACTGGGCACGTCGTTGATCACGTACGTTAGCTGCAGCCCGGCGTCCCAGCTGGCAGTCCATTTGTCCTGCTGAGGGAAGACGCGCTGGTGAGGGTTCGCGTAGTAGGCGTTACCGAACGCGTCGAGCCTCGGCAGCGTGCTGGCCTTGACCGCGCTGCGTTGCGAGGCGAGCGCGCGTTCGGTCTCGCTCAAGGCCTTGAACTCCGGCCGGGCGCGCTGCGCTCGACGCTGCAGGTCACTGGCCTTCTCCCGCTTGATCGGGGGCAGCGGAGCGAGCAGATCCTCGCCGATGCGGTAGGTCTTGCTGTCGGGGTCGTGAAGGATTGAGTGCAAGGTGTCCGCGTTGATCTCTGCTCTAGAGCGAGCACGCTCGAGCATCAGCTCGGCGCTCGCGACCTGAGCGTCGAACCGCATCAGCTCGGCGCGGGTCAGCGTTTCGGCTTTGCGGGCGGCCTCCGCGACCTTGTAGTGCGCCCGCGCTTGCTCGAGCGTTTGCTCCGCGACGACCTCCGCCAGGGTACTCTGCGCCCACGCGTAGTAGGCGAGCTGCGCCTGGAGAGCGGCGTTTCGCTTGCTCACCTGTTGCCGGTACTTGGCCGCCTGCAGGCTGTGGCTGGCTGATCGATTTGCGTGGTTCGTGCGCAGGAAGTAGTCGGTGAGTGGGACCGTCACGTTGGCCTGGAGCAGGTACTGATCCAGGATCTGAGGAAACGAGACGTTGACCCCGACCAGTGGTTGCCCTGGGGCAACTGGACCGGGCTGAGTGGTCGCGACGAGCGTGCCCAAGCTCTCCGTGTCCACTTCGGACAGCCTGGTGTAGCGAGCTGTCAGCGTGACGCGCGGGACGTAGCCGACGGCGGCTTGATCCTTGTCCGCGGCGGCGCTCCGCACCTCGGCTCCGCTCTGCTTGAGCTCGTTGCTCGTCGCGATCGCCCGGGCTGACGCCTGGCGTGCCGTGAGCCCACCGGGGCGGCCGAGCAGTGCCCTCAGGCGTTGATCGAGGCTCTCGGCGTCGGGCTTGCTAGACGCAGGCGTCGCGGGGCCCGGCTGCGCTGTGGAGTGCGGCTGCGCTGTGGAGCCCGGCCGCGCTGTGGGGCCCGGCTGCGCTGTGGCGTCGGGAGAGAGCGCCAGAGCGCCGCCGAACAGGAGCGCAGATAAAACCGCAGGGAAAAATTGATTCGATCGTCGAGCTTCCAGTCGTCTCATGGTTGGTCACCTTTCGGCGGTTCGAGGCTGGGGGAGGGCGGGCGTTTGGGGCCCGCGACGCCTTCGAAGAGCACTCGAGTGAGCAGCTCAGCGAGCTGGTTGCCTTGGGGCACTTCGTCGAAACCAGGCAGGCGCTCGCCCAGCACGCGCAGCAGCAACTGTGGCAACATGCCGACCGAGATCGCGCAGGTCATCAGCACTGGGATGGGTATGGCAGTATCGAACGTTTCTTCCTGTCGCCCCTGGAGCATGGTGCTCACGATCAGGGGCAAGTGCCCCCGTTGGAAGCGCTCCAGGAGCTTCGCTCGTCGCTCCGTGGAGCTCATCATTTCTCGCACCACGATGCGACCGACCTCTAGTTCGTAGGGCTCCAGTTCGCCCACCATCGAGAAGGCCTGGAGCAGGCGCTCCTCCACGGGGCGCCGCGTGTCGAAGGCGTCAGCGAGGCGCTTGAGCAGGCCATCATAGACATCTTCCACGACCGCCATGAAGAGGTCTTCCTTGGTCGGGAAGTAGTAGTACACCATCCCGATGTTCGTCCCTGCGCTGCGTGCGATCGCGCGGAGCGAGGCCGAGTCGACGCCTTCCTGCAGGAAGATATCGTGAGCCGCGCGGATGATGCGGGGTTCGATGTCACTTTTGGGACGAGCCATTGATTGCGTTTCTCCGGGGAAAGGAGCTAGCCCAAGCGTCGCTTGAATACACCGAGGGCCGTGACCCCGGTGACCGCCGCGATGCAGAGTAGTGCCCAGACGTTGGCTGAGAAGTCCGCGAACTGGGCGTCCTTGAGGTAGATGCCCTTGGTGATCTCGACGAAGTGGCGCACGGGGTTCGCCCAGGTCGCGACCTGCAGCCAGTGAGGCATGTTGTCGACCGGCGTGACGTAGCCCGAGAGCAAGATCGCCGGCATCACGAAGAAGAAGACGCCGAGGAACGCTTGCTGCTGCGTCGCGCACACGCTCGAGATGAACAGCCCCACACCGACCAGCGCGGCCACGTAGGCCACCATGCAGCCGTAAAGTAACGGTAAGGAGCCCTGGAAGGCGATGCCGTAGCCGAACACCCCGCCGGCGATGATGATGGTCGCCTGGATCACCGCGACGATCAGTGCCGGAACCGCCTTGCCCACGAAGATCATCGAAGGCGTGAGCGGGCTGACCAGGAGCTGGTCGAGCGTGCCTTGCTCGCGCTCTCTCGCGACCGACATGGCGGTCACGATGAGTGCGCTCAGCGTGGTGATCATCGCGACCAGGGACGGCACGATGAAACGAAAGTATTCGAGGTTCGGGTTGTACCAGTTGCGGACGACCAGCCCAGCGGAGGGCACCGCCTGGGTATCCAGCGGCACGCCGCCGACGATCTGCTGCACGTAGGCCAGCGCGATCTGCGCGGAGTTAGAGCGCCGACCGTCCAACACGGCCTGTATGGGTTCCGGCGAGCCTTGCTTGACGCTCTTGGAGAACTGCGGGCCAAAGCGCAGCACGAGGAGCACCGTTTGACGGTCCACCAGGTCCCGTGCCTCCTCCTCGCTGTGCACCTGCACGATCTCCGTGAACGCAGCCGTTTGCCTGAGTCGCTGGATCATCTCGTTGCTGGTGGCACCGTGATCCTGATCGAAGACCGCGATGCTGTTGTTCTTGACCTCCAGCGTCGCGGCGAAGGGGAACACGAGGAGCTGCAAGATGACCGGCATGATCAGCAGGCGCAGGCTCTGCTTGTCCCCGAGCACCGCTTGAAGCTCCTTGAGGATCAACGCTCTGAGGCGTATCAGCGTCGCGTTCATTCGAGGCGCCTCCGAGTCTTTAGGTAGGTCAAGCCCAAGAAGCCAACCGCGGCGAGTCCGAGGCCTTCGAAGGCCGGGATCAGCACGGACCAGACGTCGCCTGCTTGAAACACGGTCTGCATCGCCACGACGAAGTAGCGTGCTGGCACGATCGTTGTTACCGCACGGATTACAGCCGGCATCGAGCTGATCTCGAAGACGAAGCCCGAGAGCATCAGGGCTGGCAGGAACGCTGCGTTCAGGGCGGCTTGGGCGGCGTTGTATTGACTGCGCAGGACGGTCGACAGGAGCAGCCCCAGCCCCAGCGCGCTACCCAGGAACAGCGCGCCGATCAGCATCACCGCGCCGAGGCTGCCGCGAAACGGCACATGGAACGCGTAGCGCGTCAGCCCGACACAGATCATGAACGCCAGCAGCCCCAGGACGAAGTACGGAATGACCTTCGAGGCGACCAGCTCGAAGCGGGTGATGCCGGCGGCGAGGAGCGCCTCCATGGTGCCGCGTTCCCATTCGCGCGCGACCACGAGCGCGGTCAGCAATGCGCCGACCACCGTCATGACGATGCTGATGGACCCAGGGAGGAGGAAGTTGCGGCTCTCGGTCGATGGGTTGAACCAGGAGCGCGTCTCGATGTTCAGGCCCTTGATCTCGCGACCTTGTCGCTTCAGCTCTTCCCGCTGCCAGACCGCGACCGCACCGCGCACGTGGGCTGCGACGAAGCTCGCCGTGTTGGGCTCGGAGCCGTCGGTGACCAAGAGCAGCGGCGAAGTCCCTGGGCCCTGCCGGAGCGCGCGCTCCGAGAAATCGCTACGGATGACGAGGAAGCCCCGCACGCGTCCGGCGCGAAGGTCATCTCCCATTTGCTTGGCATCGAAGCCCGTCTTCACGCGGAACGTGGGAGAGTTGGCCAGCGACTCCGCGAGGCTGATCGCCTGAGGGCGAGTGTCTTCCAGCACGATGCCGAAGCTGACCGTCGAGGAGTCGAGGTTGATCCCTGAGCCAAAGATGAACAGCAAGACCACCGGAAAAATGAACGCGATCAACAGCGTGCTTGGATCACGGATGATCTGGAGTGTCTCCTTGCGGCAAAGGGTCCAGAGGCGCTTGAAGCGCATGGTCAAGCGCGTCACGCGGCCTCCGTTACCAGCGCGATGAACGCTTCTTCCATCGTCGGATCCGGGTGCTCCGGTGACGTCGCTTTGGCTTTCAGATCATCTGGAGTACCCGTGGCGATCATCTTTCCGCGAGATATCAGCCCGATTCGATCGCAATACTCTGCTTCATCCATGAAGTGAGTCGTCACCAAGACGGTGACTCCCCGCTCGACCACACCGTTGATATGTGTCCAGAACTCTCGTCTGGTGATCGGGTCGACCCCCGACGTGGGTTCGTCGAGGAACAGGATCTCGGGGCCGTGTAGC
>JAUILJ010000131.1 GCA_030433055.1 Polyangia bacterium | reverse complement strand
CTCGTCGCCGCCCGCTTCGTAACCCGCCAGCTTCCCGCTCTTGGAAAGCTTGCTCAGCCGGGCCAGCACCTCGGCGTCGTCCGGCGTGCCTTCCAACGTCTCGATGTGGTTCTCGGAACCGCTCATCCGATGCATCCCTCTCATCCGCGGACCAACCCGCCCAGCCACGACCAGCCACGCCCGAATCCGGGCACCTACCGATCGGCACACCCGCCGCCGCCCGTCCAACCCGATCATAAACCCGGACCAATCCGATGACCCCCATCCCCTTCCAAACCGCCAAACCACCCGGGCAACGCTCGGCCGAGCCGCCGTCCACCATGCCCGCGACCGACCCCCGCTGGACTTTCGCCGCCAGTGCGACGACCCTCGCGTCACCCATGTACGGGCTCACCGACGAGCAAGTGGAAGACATGTTGCTCGACGCCTTGGACCACGGTGAAGCAGATCTCGAGGCGCGCCGCCTGGCGGACGCTCGCGTCGAAGGTCAGCGCATCCTGAGCGCGACCCAGAAGGCGCTCGCCAGCGACGTCGACCTGCTGAGCGGCGACGAGCGAAGCAAGGTGGAGCAGGCGGTGGCCGATCTGGAGCAGGCCATCGGCGGCGCAAAGAAGGCCAGTTCCATTCAGCTGGCCATCGACAGCCTCGAGGACGTGACCCACGACTGGGCCGGGCGGCGCATGGATCGCGCAATCCGTGCGGCAACGCTGGGCAGGGCGCTGGGCGACGTGGAGAAGCGCGTGGAGAACGCGCGAGGGATCGAAGCGCACCTCGAGGAGAGCGCCGCGCGCCACGCGGAAGCAACCGGGCAATCACGGGGCGGCGTTTCAGTGAGCTTGGAGGAGCCCAAGGGCTAACGACACATGGCAAAGGTGCGATTCATCGACCAGAATCTCGAGGTGGAGGTGCCCGTAGGGACGAGCATCCTCAAGGCCTCGAAGCAGATCCATGCTCCGGAGGGCGATGCCTGTGGCGGAGTGTGTGCGTGTTCTACCTGCCACGTGTACGTGGAAGAGGGTGGGAACCTGCTCAGTGAGGCAGAAGAGGACGAAGAGGACATCCTCGACAAGGCGTTCGACGTGCGCATGACCTCACGGCTCGGTTGCCAGGCGAAGATCGAGCGCGAAGGGCTCATCGCAGTGCGCATCAGCCAGGAGAGCCTCGAGGCGTTCTATAACGAGCACCCCGATGAGCCTCGCCCCCCGGAACTGGCGCTGCGCGGTAGCCCCCCGGAGAAGTAGCGGCACAGCAACCAGCCCTGCAGATTTAAGACTTTCTGTAGGACTCGGTTGCGGGGAAAAAATAGCCGCAAACGCACGAAGCAGTGGTTTGGGCGGCCGGCCAGCCATCGAGAGACATTAAGACTTCCAGCGTTTGGCCGATCTGGTAACACGTTAATTTGGAGAAACACGTGTTCCGCCTGTCCGCCGCCATCTGCACCTCTTGTATCGCCCTGTTGCTGAGCAGCGTCGCGTCTGCGGAACCGGTGCGCGCCCATGGTGCCGCGGGGCTCAGCAAGGCGCTGGGAGGTCACCAGCAGCGTGAGCTCGGCGTGGGGGCTACCGGTCTACTTGGCGTCGAGCTCGGAGTCGCGAGCTTCCTCGGCGTCGAGTTCCAGCTGGGCACCATCTACTTGAGCGAAGGAGACCCGCCGGAGGACCCTACGCTCGAGCCGCTCGGGTCAAGCAGCGCGACGCTGGTAGGCCTTGGAGCGCGGGTTCATCCATTCGGTCCTCGAGGGATCGAAGCGGTGTCCCCTGGAGGTCTCTGGTTCGCCGTGCATGGGAACGCGGTGTTCACCGGTGGCGTGGCGCGGCCTGGTGTCGACGCGCAGCTCGGCTACGACTTCAGCGCGGCCTCTGGGCGCCTCGGCGTGGGTCCGGTGTTCGGCTACACCCACGTCTTCCAGCCCGATGACGAGCTGCGCCCTTCTGATGCGCGCGTGCCCTTCGCCGGCATCCATTTGGAGCTGGTGTTCGGTGAGGGCCCGAAGGGCCCCGGGGATCGGGATCACGATGGCATCATCGATCCGAAGGACAAGTGCCCCGATGAGCCGGAGGACAAGGACGACTTCGAGGACTGGGATGGTTGCCCCGAGCCGGACAACGACAAGGACGGCGTCTTGGATGGCGCGGACAACTGTCCGCTGATCCCCGAGGATAAGGACGGATTCCAGGACAGCGATGGCTGCCCGGACACTGACAACGACAAGGACGGCATCCCCGACGTCAAGGACAAGTGCCCCGACGATCCCGAGGACAAGGACGACTTCGAGGACGAGGACGGCTGTCCGGATCTCGACAACGATCAGGATGGCATCCCCGACAGTGAGGATCTGTGTCCCAACGAGCCGGAGACCAAGAACGGCTACGCCGACCACGACGGGTGTCCCGACTCTGAACAGATCCGTGTGGTGGGTGACCGCATCGTGCTGGATGATCGCGTGCACTTCCGCACCAACAGCCACATCATCCGCGTGGTCAGCTACCCGCTGCTCGAGCGCCTGGCGAAGCTCATTCTCGAGCACCCGGAGTACGTCCACATCGAAGTGGAGGGACACACGGATGCCCGTGGCAGCGACGCCTTCAACAAGCGCTTGAGCCAGGATCGCGCGAATTCCGTCATGGAATTCTTGGTCAAGCACGGGATCGCCAAGGATCGTCTGAACGCGATTGGCTACGGCTCCGACCGGCCACTGGTGGACAAGCGCTCGGAACATGCTTGGTTCATGAACCGGCGAGTGGAGTTCAAGGTGACCCGCGAACGCAAGATCGTCCAGCATCACGATGGCGCTGGCGGTGAGAAGCCCGCGGCAGTCCCGGTTCCGCCCAGCGACGAAGACACGAAATTGCCCGAAGAGGGTCCTGACGACGAGGGCCCAGCCAAAGCACAGCCCAAGGGAGGTGCCCGATGAGTTCGAAGCGTAGCTGGCGGCTCCTGGGCCGTGCGGTGGTCGTGTGCGTGCTGGCGACGGCGCTGCCCCTCGCGTGCACCTCGTCAGGGATTGTCGGAGGTGGATGCAGGACTGGCCTGAGCGAATGCGATGGGGTCTGCGTGGACCTCTCGAGTGACGAAGCGAACTGCGGCTCCTGCGGAAATGCGTGTGCAGCCGGCGTGGAGTGTGTCGCTGGCGTGTGCGGTGGTGACGCGAGCGTCGACGCTGGCAACGACGCCAGCCTGGACGGTGGCAATGACGCGACCGCGGATGGCGGCAGCGACGCCCAGTCAGACGCAGGAGATAGTGGAGTCGACGCGAGCGACGCCTCGACTGACGCGAGCGACGCCTCGACTGACGCGAGCGACGCCTCGACTGACGCGAGCGACGCCTCGACTGACGCGAGCGACGCCTCGACCGACGCGAGCGACGCTGCAGCGGATGCAGCCGATGCGTGCGTTCCGCCGTTCGACACGCCAGCGCGTTGCGGCGATTGCTTCACCTCGTGCACGAGCGCGGAGCCCGTGTGCGCCGCTGTCGACGGAGGCTTCGCCTGCGTCCCGCTCTGCACGCCTCCGCTGGAGGACTGCAGCGGCACGTGCGTCGACAAGCAGACGGATCCGGACAACTGCGGTGGTTGCGGCATTCGCTGCGTGACCCGTGTCTGCCAAGCGGGGTCCTGTGTGGGCTCGCGGGTTGGTCACGTGGTGTCCATGTGTATGGACCTCGACGTGCATCCGAAGGACTCGATGCAGCAGCTGTTGTTCACCAACGCCGTGACGTTGCCTCCGGGATTCGGAGCGGTGACGGTGCTCGGCTGGGATCAGTACGCGACGCAGCCGCACAAGGTCGACGTCGCGCAGGTCGTCGGCGATGCTCAGACGAACTCCGGGCGTACGCTGAACCTCACGACGGTCAACGACTACACCCTGATTCCAGCTCAACTCAATGTCTCCAGCGTGCAAGTCTTGGTCGTGTACGACCAGACCCAGGCCCCCACGGGGGAACTGGCGACTGCTGGTGCCGCTCTTCAAGCCTCCCTCGATGCGTTCACGCAGGGCGGCGGTGTGGTGATCACTCTCAGCGGAGGCACGGGTGAGATGGACCAGTTCCTCAGCCAGAGCGGGCTCTTGGCATTGACCGGTATGACCGAAGTCACCGGGCAGCTGCTGCACAACCGTGCCCCGGGGGACGCGGTGGGGCTCAACGTGCTCACGCCCTTCGTCGCGCCTCGCACGAGCTGCACCTTCCAGACGACGGTCACGCCATCCTCACTGGACGTGTTCGTGATTCGCGATCAGCCAGCTCCCAGCGTTGGGGAGCCAACGGTCGTGCATCGCATCCGTCAGCCGTAGCGCTCCTCACCCCCCGAGCGAGCGTGAAGGGTCGGGGATCGTTTCCGGGAGGATGGGCCGGGAGAGAGGCAAGCCGGAGTTCACTTGCGCGTGTATTGCTGTGCCCTTCTCGATAGGTCGCCTGTTCCCAGCTCTGGTTTTGCCCCTGCCAACTGGTTGAAACAGGTCGCAGGGGGGGAGGAGCGCTGGCTCACAACGGGAGCTTCAGCGCAGGCTCTGACAAGCCGGGGAAGACACCGCCGCTCCAGTTGGTGACGTAGTCGCCGTCATGGGCGAACGCGCTCACGCGATAGGAGAGCTTGCTCAGGTCGGCGCCCATCGCGTCGAGCTCGCTCTTGGGGATGAAGAAGTGGATCTCGTCGACGTCGACGATGGCGATGGTCCCGCTGCTCGGGGTGACATCGGTGAACGTGCCGTTGATGGCGTCGGTCACCGTCAGCGTCAACGTGCCGTCGCCTCCGGTGTGCAGCTCGTACCAGCGGTCGGTGCCATCGAAGAAGTCTGCGTCGCAGGGCGCGCTAGCCGTGAAGTTGTTGGTGCCGAGCCCATCGCGATCCAGCACGAAGGCGTACTGGAAGAACTTGTTGCCCGGATCATCGTCGGGGAATGGTCCGCGCAGCTTGATGCTCACGTGCAAGTATTGCCCCGCGGCAATAGATCCGGGCGTCGCTTGTCCGCCATGGTACGTGCCGTAAGGGATCCCCGGCAGGCTCAGCGCGGGGCCAAACGGAGCGTTGGGGGAGTTGAACAGGCGCGCGACGTCGGGAGCCTCCAGCTGGGCGCGCACGCCCCGGATATCCTGAGCGGGCGCGGGGGTCTTGTCTCGAGGATCGGCGAAGTCGCAGGAGTGGCGCTTGGGTCCACTCGTGAACTGCGTGGGCGGCGGCGCGCCAGGGGGCGGCGGAGGTGGCGTCAGGCTGCCGAAGTACCAGAAGAAGTCGAAGTCGTTGCCGCGGACTGCCAGCGCGTCGATGTCGTCTTGACCCGCGCCGCTCCCGAGCGGCTGGAGCCCCAATGAGGCCTCGTCGATCAGCAGCGTGTTGTCGCCGCCACCCAGCGACGCGAACACGTCAGCAGGATGCTCGGCGGCGCTCGACTGCAAGAATACTGCGCTACCAGATTTTCCCACGCTGGCCGCATCCACCGAGAACCAGACGTCGTCAGGCGTGTTGTTGGCGACGACGAAGGCAATCAGCGCGTCGATGTCGTCTCCAGGGAGCAAGCCCAGCTGGTCGCAAGTGAATGTGACGCGGTTGACGCCGTCGCCGTCGGACTCGAACAGCGTACAGCCCCGCTCGTTCGCGGCAACCTTCGCGACGGCGCTGCCCGGCGCACCTTGAGAGCTGCGGGTCACCGAGAAGTAGAGCCGGCTGTTCTGTGTCACGTCGAGGTCGAAGGCGTTGACGTTGTCCTTGGGTGAACCCCCAGCCGCCAGCGGCTGGAGACCCATTCGGTACTCGTCGCTGTAGAGCTGATTCTTGCCGCTGCCGGTCGCGTCCAGCGCGCCGATGGACACGAACACGTCGCCGGGATCTTCGCTCGCTCCCGACTCGTCACGCACCTCGGTGGTGGGGAGCCCATCGGCTTGCGCCGTTACATTCCTTACGGAAAAATAGAGCGGTTCCGGGAACACGGTGTCGTGGGCGGCGCTCACAGCGTCGAGATCGTCTGCCGGCAAGAGGCCGAGGTTGACGTTCGTGTAATAGAGCCCGTTGGTGCCGGGGGCGCCGCTGTGATCGGCGTCGTCCCCGATCTCCTGGGTACCGTATAGTTGACTCGCGGGGTTGGCCTGCTGAGCTTCCACCGCGGTGCCGCTCAGACCCTGGGCACCAGGAGCCACGCTGATGATGTGGCTTGGCTGAGAGCCGCCAGTGCCGCCGGTTTGTCCTGCGCTGCCGCTCATCCCTGCGCTGCCGCCGCTCATGCCACCGGCTCCGCCAGCGCCTCCACTGGTAGCGTTTCCGGCGCCTCCGCTGGTCGCACTGCCTCCCGCGCCGCTGGCGCTTCCGCCGGCTCCAGCGTTGCTCCCCGCTGCGCCGCCGTCGGCTCCGGGGGGCTTCTTACTACCTGAGTCGTCGCAGGCGGTGATGAGCAAGAGCGGGATGCTGGCGATGATGAGCTGGCGCATGAGATCCTCCAAGTGGTCGGTTGCTCGAGGGTACGAGCCCGGGAGCGCGCCGGATTGCTCGAGGCAGCTCGAACACCACTCAATCACCTGGGTTGGGGAGGCCGCCTCCCCAGTTCGCGCGTGGGGAGGTGCTTGTCAGCGGCTAAATATCCGTGGGGATTTATCGCATCAGATCAAGCCCTTGCGTCGCGCCTTCTCCAGGGCGTCATGCTTGCCACTGGCCTGGAGCTTCTCGTAGATCTTCTTGATGTGGCTGTGCACCGTGTGCGGGCTGAGGTGGAGGTTCGCCGCGATCTCCTTGTAGCTGAGGCCTTGCTCCACGAAGCTCAGCACCTCGGTCTCGCGGCGACTCAGTAGGTCGTGGTTGGCCGTCGGTCGGGACTGAAACTCCTGAATCACCGCGCGAGCGATCTTGGGGCTCATGGGAGCGCCGCCGGCATTGAGGCTGTGCAGCGCCTCGATCAGCTCGCGCGGCGTCGCTCCTTTGAGCACGTAGCTGGTGGCGCCGGCCTTCAGCGCCGCGAACACGGTCTCGCGGTCTTCGAAGACGGTGTAGGCCATGACCTCGAGGTCCGGCCGTCGCTGCTTGAGGGCGGCGATCAAGTCGACGCCGGACTGAGCCGGCAGGCCGATGTCGCTCAGCACGATTTCCGCCGTGGAGTCGCTGAGGGCGATCAGCGCGGCCTGAGCGGTAGCCGCGGAGCCGACCACCTCGACGTCGCGCTCGCCGCCGAGCAAGAGCTCCAGGTTTCGTCGGATCAAGTCGTCGTCTTCTACGATGAATATCTTCACCTCGCGCTCCTGTCTGCTGAACGGTGGGGACGACGGCTGAGCAACCATGGCTTCAGCATACGAGAGTCGGTGGGAGTCATTCGATCCCCGGGTCAGGGTACTTCATGGGGAGAGGAACCACGACGCGCAGCCAGAAGTGAGTGGACTCAAGCCGTGTCTCGAGATCACCACCCAGCGCGTTCACGCGTGTCAGCATGTTCGTCGAGCCGCGTCTGCGATTGACGCCCAGTGCGCCTGCGCCAGGCTCAGCCGTTTCGCTGATCGGGTTCTCCAGCTCGAACACCAACCGCTCTGCGGTCACCTCGAAGCGCAGCTTGGGCGCGCCGGACCCATGCTTGAGCGCATTCGTCATCGCTTCCCGCGCGATCTTGCTCAGGTGGTAACGCAAGAGCGTGGGGGGGGGAGGGAGCTCTGGTGCGCAGCTGGCGTCGACCTCGATCTCGCTGTGTTCGCTGGCGTCGCCGAGCAAGCTCGAGCCGATCTGTCGCGCCTGCCCGCGTAGCTCGGCGATCAGGCTGACCCAGGTCGCCTCCTCGTCGTCGAGGCTGTGCATGAAGCTTCGGATCTCTCTCAGGCCCTCGCGGGAGAGGTGCCCGATGGTTTGCAACGTGCGCTCCAGCTCTGGCCCCTCGCTCGTGCGCTTGGCCACTTCCGTGAGCAACCCGATGTTGGTCGTGATACCGCCGATCCCGTCGTGGAGGTCGCGCACCATGGCCGCGCGCTGCTCCACGCTCGCAGCCAGCGCTCTGGCGCTTTCGCGTAGCTCTTCGAGGTAGCGCAAGAACACGATGCCGCCGCCGCAGGCGATCAGCGTCAGCACACCCCAGGGCACGTACGTGTCGCTGGTGAACGAAATCCAGCCCAGCGCCGCGGCGATGTCTCGTGCCCCCGCGAGCACCAGCACGCTCACCCCGAACGCGAACCAGCGCGCCTCTCGGTTGCCAGCGAGCGCGCGTTGCGTGACCACGACGAGCACCACGAGATCGTTGATCGCGTGGAGCAGGCGCAGCACGCCGAGGACGCGGTTCTGCTGCTCGTTGTCCAGTAGCGTCCAGGGTCCCAGGCCACCCACCGTGTACGAAACCGCGAGGAAACAGGCCAGGACACACAGCTCGACCCACCAGAGCCGCCGCAGAAACGGCTCCCAGCGGGACGGCTCAGGAGGGACCGCGCCGGTCTTGCTCTTGAAGAACAGCCTCCAGACGAAGCCCAGGCCGCCGAGCAGCATCAGCGGGTGCGCGAGGAGCCACACGTCGAACCACAGCTCCGGTGCGTCGAGCAGCACGTCCTTGATGCGGGTGTAGCGCAGGGTGTACGCGCCCGTGCCCAGCGCGAGGGCCGCGAAAGCCAGGCTCAGCGGGCGGTCGCCACGCCCGAAGGCTGCCGCCAGGAGCGCCAGGAGCCCGATCAACAAGACGGTCGACGCGGTGAGGAGCGCCGGCACGTCCTTCTGCACGACCCGGCTGAGGAGCGCGCCGCGATCCCCCAAATGGACGCGGCCCTGCACGCCGATCAACGAGTAGTCCGAGCGCACCCGCAGGTAGACCCACTTGCCCGCGCTGTCTCTCGGCAAGGTCACCAGGTGCCACGGTAGGCCGCGGCCCGTGTTGTGCCCCTGTTCGAGATCGCCGAAGGCGTGGATGCGCTGGCCCTCCAGGTACACCTCCAAGGCGAGCAGGGTCTGGTCGATGCTGAGCGCCGGATCTCGCCACTGGGTGTCAGGCAGCCGGGCGCGCATCCAGAGGTAGTGCCCCACGTCACCCTCGGGGCGGCTCCGTGGATAGGCGGGGAGCCGCAGGCGTTGCCATGGGGATTCATTTGCCGGCTCTTCCACGCGCCCCGAGGCGTCTCGCGGTAGATCGCCCCAGCGGTACTCCCACTGGCTGAGCTCGACCACCGGCGCCTCGAGTGTCCCCGCTTCCGACGTCTGCTCCAGCGTATGGCCCGGGGCGTAGCCACAGGCCACCAGGAGCGGCATGAACAGCAGCCAAACCAGCAACACTCGGAGGCCCGCCCAAACCATGCAACCCAGAGGGTCGCATGGTTTTACGCGATCTTGCGTCCTTCCCGCTGGGCCGCAGCGCTATAGGCACGTGAGTTCGACGTTGCTCGATTTTGCCATGCTGCGGACCGAGGTGACCGCCGAGCCTCCGCGGGTCGCGGTGAACACGCCGTAGGTGCCTCCACCGTCGAAATCTGGCGGATTGCTCGAGGACACCAGCAGCTCGCCGTTGTCGAGCAACTGGGCCCCCACCGGGTTCAGCCCTGGCGTCGTCGTCGAGCCGGTCTCACTGCCGCTCGAGTCGAGCTCCGCAACTCTGCCGTCTCCCGCGAGCGACACCAGGAACTGGTCGCTGCCGAAGGGAGCGATCTGCATCGGGTCGTCCACACCCGTTAGCAGGTCAGTGAAGCCGCTCCCGCCAGCGGCCAGCAGCGCGACACGGTTGGTCCCCGAGCTTGCCTGGCTGACCCAGGCGCTTCCATCCGTGCGGAAATAAATGAAGTCTCCGCGCTCGCTGGCGTAGGTGGAGGCGGTCATCGACAGGTCCGCAAACTCTTCGATCTTGTCGTAGCGACCGACGTAGGTCTTGCCCCCGAAGAAGCTGAGCCCCAGCGGCTGCCCAATGAAATGTTCGCCGACGAACGATCCGTCGGTGTCCCAGATACTGACCTCGCTGAAGCCCGCGAGGTAGATGCAGTTGTCGGGACCTTGGAAGACCAGGTTGGGGGAGAGGAGCCCTCCCTTGAACAGGGTGCGCACGAAGCTGCCGTCCGAGCGGCTGTACACATTCACCTGCCCCTCGTTGCCGGACGTGAACCCACCCACCAAGAACACATCCTGAGTCCCTCGAGCGCAGCGAGTGCCGGTTGGCTTTGCGGCGCAGAACGCGCTCGGCGTTCCCCCGCTGCCGCCAGTACCTCCAGTGCTAGCTCCCGCGCTACCGCCGGTGCCGCCGGTCGCCACGCCGCCGCTGCCGCCGCTGGTCGCCCCTGCGCTGCCCCCCGAACTGCCTGCGCTGCCTCCCGTGGTGCCCGCGCTGCCTCCGGTCGTCCCGCCAGAGCCCGCTTGTGCGCCACCCGAGCCGCCCTGCGCGCCACCCGAGCCGCCCTGCGCGCCGCCGGAGCCGCCCTGCGCGCCGCCGGAGCCGCCCTGTGCGCCACCGCTCCCGCCGTTGGTGCTCGAGCCTCCGCTCGCGGCACCGGCGGAGCCGGCCGTGCCGCCCGATGTGGAGCCACCGTTGCCACCGCTCGAGTCGTCGCTCGAACAGCCCAAAGCCAATGTGCCCAGTACGAAACAAGCGAGTGCAGTGCGCATGGATCCCTCCGCGTGACCGTGGTTGCTCGCGCCTGCAGGGCGCGAGCTCGCGACGCGCATCACCGGAGCGCCACGAGTCCTGGATACGCACCGCCTCCGATCACGGATCAGGCTTAAAAATGGGCATTTCGGTGCCCTGACTGGGGGATCCACCATCCCCAGTTCCCGCTCCGGGTGGCCAATTAGTCGCCCGCCTTGGCGGCGCTGACTAGCATGCCGCCGATGGTCGGCAGCCTGGGACGCCGCAGTGTGGAAGCCACCGTGCTGCTGTTCGCGGTGCTCGGCTTCACCTACGTGCCGCTCGGTGAGCACACCGGGCTGGAGCACGCCAAGGCCATCTTTGGCACCGACGCCGCGAGCCGAGCGGGCAGTGAGCTGTGGGACGCCGTGACCCGGTTGCGTGAGCGCTGGCTCGGCAGCCCGCGCGAACACGTCCCGCCGCCGCTGCCGTCCGGTGCTCCGCCCGAACCGAACTCGGCGCCTCCAGAGGAGCTGCTCAGCAAGGCCACACCCCAGGAGGCGCTCGACCTAGACGAAATGGCTGACGACGTGCCCGAAGCGGACGACTCGCCCGAACCGGACGACCACGCCCCGAAGGGCCAGGAGCCCTAGCCCGCGGCTCCGGGCGCGCTCATTTCTTCCCGGAGATCTTCACGACCCGGTCGACCAGTTCCTTGGGGAAAGTGCCCTGGCCGAGCTTGGTCACGGCTTTGCGCAAGAGCTTCTCCCACTCAGCCCGTTCGGCTTGGGTGAGCTTCACCACTTTCATCTTCTTGGCCAGTCGGGTGTACGCGGCGTCGTCCAGCTTGCGGATCTTCTTCGCGCCGCGCTTGCCGTACCTACGCTGCAGCTTGAGCACGAGCTTGCGCGTGTCCTCGGGCATCTTCTCGAGCGTCTGGGTACGGATCACCGTCCCACCGATGGCGCATACCGTGGAGTCCGCGCCGATGTGATCGAGCTGCGGTGTCCACTGCAGCTGCTCTGCAGCCAGAGGGGGCGCGCTGAGCACGTTGACGGCGCCCGAGCGCAGGTTGGGCAGCACCTCCGTCGGGCCGAGGGGCGTCGGCGTGACCTGGCCGATCATCCCATAGATCACCGGCGCCATCGGCTCGTCGCGCCAGGCGACGGGCTTCTTGCCCTGCAGATCCGATGGTTTCCGTACGGCAAAGCCCTTGGACATCAGGCGCACGCGCCCGAGGTCGCCCCAGCCGACGACGGTGAAGCCTTCCTTTTCGAAGCCCCCTTCGAGCTCCTTGCGCATCTTCTTGCGCGCCTTGTCCAGGAGCTTCCAGGTATCCAGCACGCCCGGCAGCTGCAGCACCATCACGTTCTTGTAGATGCGGGAGAGCCCGACGGATGTCAGGGCAGCGGCGTCGATCTGGCCCGTCTTGAGCTTCGACACCATCGCGCCCTCGTCTCCCTGGACGCCGTTGTAGTAGACGCGCAGCCCAACCTCGTCGCCGGTCTTCTGACGGATCTTCTTGTCCAGCTTGACGAAGAACTTCCCCCACGCGGAGTTCTTGGGGGCGAGCGTTGCGATCTTGATCTCCGTCGTCGCCGATGCTTCCGAACTCAGCCCCAGGCCAGCGCAGATCAGCGCCGCCAACACCCATACCCGCGTCCACTTCATGAACTTCAGCCTGCGAGATTTTACACCCGGTGTCGAGCCTCCCGGCCCGCCGGTCAGGCTGGATTCCCGCGGTTTCGGAGCCGTTCGCGCCAGGAAAGGGCGCGACTGACCCACCGACGCGAGGCATTCTGGCGTGACGAAAGGCGCGATTGGACAACCCCCGGTCGAGGCGCGCGTAGCGTAGGCTTCGAGCATGTTCGTACTCAAAGGCGCTCCACTGCAGCTTGCTCGTGCCGCTGTACTCTCCGGGTGGGGCGTCGGAGTCGCCGCCTGGTTCGTCCCTAGCTTGGTCGGGCTACGCTGGATTGCTCCGATCCTGATCGGCGTTCACGCCGTGGAGTGCTTCGCCTACTTGCCCATCTTGCGCAAGGCAGGGCGCGAGGGCCTCAAGGAGCTGCCGATGCTGCTGGTGTTCGGCGCAGTCCATTTCCTGTCGCTCGACCGCACGCCCACCGGCGGTGACGCAGCAGCTCCCAGCTGAGCCGCCGCTCGTTTCCGCGTGGATGGGGGTGAGGAGCGATCGAGCGCCTGGTACTTCTTGGAGGTGGAGCTATGTCACTCGCCTCAG
>JAUILJ010001043.1 GCA_030433055.1 Polyangia bacterium | reverse complement strand
CGAAGTCGTCGGTGACGAAGCGGTTGGAGTAGAAGGTGAAGCCGGTCCAGGTGAACCAGATGGGCACGAACAGCGCAGCGAACGCCAGGGTGCCGGTCCAGCTGACGTGTCCGCTCAGCATGTTCCCGAGCTGGATGATCAGCGCGACGTAAATCAGATCGTAGAACAGCTCGAGCCAGCCGACGCGGCGCTCTCGCCCAGGGCCTGGGCTGTGGAGCGCGGGAGGGTGGAACCAGCGGTTCTGCATCGACTAGCGTTTACCCAGGAGGCCCTGAGATTGAAAGTCAGGGATTGGCGGGCTTGCGAGCGAGCAACCGCAGCTCATGAGTACCGGCTGCGGTCCAGCCTTCGAAGCGCTCCAAGATCTGCAGGCCTCCCAGCAACAGCTCGAGGCGCAGCGGATCGACGAGGAAGCGCGCGCTCGGTCGCGCGTTGCGCTCCAGGTTCTTCAGGCTGGGCTGGGCAAACAGCAAGAGGCCTCCAGGCAGGAGGCTCTCTTCAATCCAGGGGAAGAGGTCCGGCTGAAAGTAGTTCGTGCAGCAGACCAGGTTCCAGGCGCTCCCCAGCGCCTGTCGGTCCGGCTGGGTGAGGTCGATCTCGGTCAGGCGCAAGCTCACTCCGGAGCCATCCGCGCGCTCCCGGGCGAGCGCGAGCCCCACGTCGGACACGTCAGCCAGGGTCACGTCGAGCCCACGTTGAGCGAGCCAGAGCGCCAGGGCGCCAGCGCCGCCGGCTAAATCCAGCGCGCGCCCAGCACGGGGCAGCGCGTCGGCGCACTCCACGGCCCACGGGTGGGGGCTCGAGCTGGCGTGGCTGCCTTCGCGATACCGTCGGTTCCAGCGTTCGCGATCATCCATGGAGCGGGCATACCTCAAGCGGAGGAAAGATGCGCTTGGCGTAGTTGGGGCAGCCGTCACCCAAGTGTTCCTTTACTCTGCGCAGCATGGGGCATTGGGATGTGCTGGTAGCGGGTTCGGGGGTGAGACGCGTCTCGAGGTCGCTGTGTGGAGCGTTGACCGGGGCCGTCTTGCTGGTGAGCTGTGGAGAGGATGCTCAAGTCGTGAACAAGCCAGATAACAGCGGGCTCGACCCGGCGATCGAGGCTCGAGTCGATGAGTGGCTTGGCCAGATGTCCCTCGAAGAGAAGGTCGCGCAGATGCACGGCACCGAGCTGCTACCCAGCGACCTGATCTACCCCACGGCAGACAACGAGCGCCTCGGCATTCCAGGTTTCCGCATGGTAGATGGCCCTCGGGGAGTCGCCGTCGGCCAGACCACGACGTTCCCCGTCGGTATGGCGCGAGGCGCCACCTGGGATCCGGAGCTGGAGTACCGCGTCGGTGAGGCGATGGGCGCCGAGACCCGGGCCCGCGGCGCCAACGTGCTCCTGGCGCCGACCATCAACATCCTGCGTCACCCGGCCTGGGGTCGCGCCCAGGAGACCTACGGCGAAGACGTGCACTTGCTGAGCCGGATGGGCGTCGCGTTCATCGAGGGCGTGCAGCAGCACGTGCTCGCCAGCGCCAAGCACTTCGCTGCCAACAGCATCGAGGAGTCGCGTTTTCACGTCTCGGCCAACATGGACGAGCGCACCTTGCGGGAAGTCTATCTGCCGCACTTCGAAGCGGCCGTGAAAGAAGCCAACGTGGGCAGCGTGATGAGCGCCTACAACAAGCTCAATGGTAAATACTGCGCGGAAAATCGCCATTTGCTGACTGAGATCTTGCGCGACGACTGGGGCTACAAGTACTTCGTCGAGAGCGACTGGGTGCTGGGCACCCACGAGACCCAGCCCTCGCTCGAGGCGGGGCTCGATATCGAGATGCCGAAGGACAAGATCTACGGCAGCAAGCTGGTCGACGGCGTCAACGACGGCAGCCTGGACGGCGAGCTGGTGGACGCCGCCGTGCGCCGCATCCTGCGCACCAAGCTGACGTTCAAGCTCGACGAGCCCGAGCAAGTGCCGGAGAGCGTCGTGGCCAGCCCGGAGCACCGTCAGCTCGCGCTGCAGGTCGCGCGGGAGAGCCTGGTGCTGCTCGAGAACAAGGGCGCGGCGCTGCCCCTCAGCAACTCGAACCCCGCGGAGATCGCGGTGATCGGCGCGTTGAGCGATACGCTGAACCTCGGGGACGCCGGGAGCAGCAACAGCGAGCCTCTGGACGTGGTGACGCCCCTGGCTGGCATTTCCGCGCGGCTCAAAGGGGCGCCGCTGCACATCGATCACGACGTCTTGACCAGCGACGACGAAGCCGCGCTCGCCAGCCAGAAGGTGGCGATCGTCATCGTCGGGCTCACGAAGGAGGACGAAGGGGAGTCGATCCCCGGCCGCCCGGGAGGGGACCGGGAGACCTTGGCCCTG
>JAUILJ010000130.1 GCA_030433055.1 Polyangia bacterium | reverse complement strand
GCCTTCACCTGAGCGATCTCGTACGAGTCGACCCCATGCGGCAACGCCTCCAGGTAGCGATCCAGGTGCATGATCAAAACGCTATACCACCAAGTCACATAACTGGAGAAGAGCGCCCTGATTCCCAGGTTTCGTAGGCTTTTCGAGGCTCGATGGGCAGCCGCCACACGGTTCGTCGAGGAGCCCAGGCACAACGGACGCCTCCGGCTGCGCGGCTGGGGTCGACACGGCGCCACCTGTTTCAACCAGCGCTTGTACACGTGACGTGCGCCGCAGCGCCACGAACGGCAACCCTGGCGCGGAAACGACTTATGCGCTGTTTCTTCATAAAAACACCTCAAACGCATACCACAGCAACCCCAACAGCTGCGATCCGAGCACCTTCCTCACGGAAATGTAACAGCGGAGCAACGCTCGGAAAAGACGACCGGAAATAAGTCCATGCAGAAATTTAATTGCTGTTTCCACCAAAGAATAAATAGCCTGATTGCGATTGCGATCACCCAATACCGCGCTCTACCCTCCTGAGCCCAACCAAGGAGGAACCGTGTCATCGAAGACATCGATACCTGAACACCCATTGCTCAAGCGACTCGCCTCTGAGCGAAACATGAACACAACGACGTTGCGTGGCTACGTCGGTCCCGCGCAGGCGGACGGGCGGATCCGTCTCTACGCTTCGCTGGACGACCTGTCGGAGAGCGTCGAGATAGACAACGAGGACGTGCTACACCACGCGGAAACGCCTGAGAGCATCCAGCCCTTCGGGAGCCTGACGCTGTGGGTACGGCGTGAAGCGGAAGTCGTCTACAAGGTCGATCGTGTAGAAAAAACGTCTACGGTCAAAGAGATCCGCGCCGGGCGACTGAAGATCGTCGTCCCTGGTGGCGGGCGACGGCAAGACGTCTGTCAATCCGTGTGCAGCGTGTGCCAATCGGTCTGCTCTGCCCACCTGGGGGACATCGCGGGCCAATTTGGTCAGCTCAATCGCGGTCGCTTCCGATAGCACCATGTAACCCGCCGGACGCGCCGCACGATGCTCACGCATTTTATATCCTCATGGATATATTTTGCAGCATGGTCCGGCGCGACCGGACACCCGAGAGGAGGTACCCGTATGACGTTGGAGATGCTCCAAACCCAGATCGACCGCCTGGGCTTGCCCAGAGCAAGCGACACGGCTCGCCCGGATCTGGCGACGCTACGCGCGCTGAGGGACAGCGTCACCGACCTGGTCGCGACCGATGGGTTCTTGAAGGACTGCCTCAGCCGAGACCTGACGCTGATGTCCCAGGACCGCCTTCGCACAGGGTTGGTCCCATTCCACGTGCTACCAGAGACTGGAGCGCGCTGCGCACTGGGGTACTGGGCGCCCGGGGCGACGCCAGGACCCCACCAGCACAGTGGCTGGACGGTCACTGCCGTGTGCCGAAACCGACTCGAGGTGCAGACCTTCGACCGACAGGCGTCGCTCGAGCAGCAGGTGCTCGTCGCCAAGAATCGTTTCCTCGCGACAGTGGGCCAGGTCGGCTACATCGCCGAACCTGCGATTCACGCGCCGACCAACACGTCGAACCGCTGGACGTTGTCCTTTCACCTGAGCGGTCCCCACGACGGCGTCAACGTGGGAGACGAGCGACCGATCAGCGGGTTGTCCGAGATCACCTCTGACCGGTCAGGCCCGGCGGCGCCCTACGTAGCGGCGCTGACTCAGCGACAAAGGCAGCGTCATTCGAACGTCGCAGCGCGCATCGCAGCGACGCTGAACCACCCCGAGCGCGGGGCACTGCTACGAGCCTGCGCCCGCTTGGGCACCTCGGCCCTGGCACGCTGGGTGAGTGAGCAACTCGGGGACGGGTCCGCCGGGCTCACCGATTGGGAACTCGAGCGTAGTCACTCCGAACTGGAGCTCTGGCACACCATCGACGCCGGGCGCGTCACCCTCTGGGCCACGACCCCCGATGGTCCGCGTGCAGAACTCATCGTCGACACCCTGGCCGCGTCCGCCATCGCCTTCGTTGCCGAGGCGGCGCGCTACCGAGTCCAGGACCTACCCGGCGCCCTGAGCCGTAGTGAACGCGTCGAGCTAGGGATTGCCCTGGAGCACACTGGCCTATTCAAGAGGAGTCACCGACCATGAATGCATCGACCACCCCTCCTAGCGCGCCGGAGGACGCACTCATCGCGCAGCCTGACGTCGCTGGCGCCCTGGCGTTCCAGGCCCCCTTCCTGATCGAGAAGCTCGTGAGAGACCGTATCGCGAGGGACGCGGAGGAAGCTGAGCAGTTGTTCTTGGAGGTGAAGCGCTTTCTGGTGCTGGTGCGGAGCGATCCCGATCGGGTCTGGGACATGTACTCACGCCGGGTGGACGAAGCCTGGCACCAGCTCGTGCTCTTCACTCGCGAGTACATCGAGTTCGGCTTCGACCACTTCGGCAGCTACCTGCAGCACCGGCCAGGTGGGCTATCCGACGAGTCCCTGCCACCGCTCCCAGCCACTAGCACCGATGCGTCCCCGACGTGCTTCCACGACTTCAAAGCCTACTACGAGGACTTCTTTGGCATGGCGCTGCCTTCGGTTTGGGACGATGCGGAGAGCGTCAACGTAAATCGCCGTGTGATCCACGATACCGCAGGGGAACTGAGGGTCGAGGTCAGCAGCTTCGAAGCGCGCCTGATCGACCCCTCAGGCAAGGTCTTGATCGCAGTGAGCGGGCCGGCGGTGGCCGCGCTGGAGTTCCTTTCGAGCACGGACGCCTTCTATGTGCGAGAACTCCCAGGATTGGAGACCGGAGAGCAGGTGGCGCTAGCTCAGGCGCTGGTACGCCAGGGAGTACTCCGCGTTGCACCGTGAGGGAGAGGGGCAGAATGCACTTGGCCAGCCGCTGGATCTGGCTCATCGCCGTCGCGGCGGCTCCGCTAGCCTGCGACTCGACACCTCCGCGGGAGCGTGCCCACGCCAAGGGCGCGACCTCCACACAATCGGCGCCAGTCGCTCGCCCTCGAGTCGTCGCCGAGATCGAGAGCGAACGACTCAACATTTCGGGGGGGCCATTCCCCCTGTCGGCTGACCTGCTCGTCCCAACCGGCGGGGGCCCATTCCCTGCGGTAATCTACAACCACGGCAGTGAGCGCGAACCATCTCTGCGCTGGCTCGGCGGCACCGCGCGATGGTTGAGAGCGCGCGGTTTCGTGGCATTGTTCCCCTACCGTCGGGGGCGGCCCGGCTCGGGGGGCGAATTCTGGAAGGTAGGCGTGTACGCACTGCCACCAGCGCAGCAGCCGGCCGCGATGGTCTCGGCGTTCGAGTCCGAGCTGGAGGACGTTCAGGCCGCTGTCCGCTGGCTGGCTAAACGGCCTGAGGTGGACCCCCATCGAATCGCCGTGGCCGGCTGCTCCATCGGCGGGTTGCTGTCCCTGCTCGCGGCAGAGCGCGGTGAGGGCATCCGCGCTGCCATCGACTTCGCCGGAGGCTCCATTCTCTGGGACCGAAACCCTGAGCTGCGCGCTCGGATGAAGACGGCAGCGCAAGGTGCTCGAGTGCCAGTTTTCCTGCTGCAAGCAGCGAACGACTACAACACCGCCCCGACTCGCGAACTCGATGGCGTCCTGAGCGCCGCGGGCAAACCCCATCTGGCGAAGGTGTTTCCTCCATTCGGTGGCTCGGAGAGCGCCGGACACGCTGGGTTCTGCAACAAGGCACAGGAAGTTTGGGGGCCGGCGGTAGAGCAATTCTTGAAGCGTGAACTGGACACCAAGGAAACAAACCAGCCATGCAGCAAGGCGCGGGAGAGACCAGTGGCTTCTGGGACCGGTTCACCGCTGAGACGTGGGAGCGGCGGTCCCGCGTGCTCAGCCTCGAGAACGACGCTGAGCTTCCCAGGATCGATCACGAGGAGCTTTTCCCCGCGGTAGTGAGCTGCGTCGAGGACTTCTCATCGGGCGGCGACCAGAAGGTCCGGCTCTACGTGAACAACGAACAAGTCGACACCTCGAGCGCGCAGCGTGACTTGCTCCCACACGTTCGAGACGTCTCATTCGAGGGCTACAACCGCCGAATGACCAGCAAACACAGGATCGCGGACTACTCGTTGGTCATCGCAGACTGGCACCAGTTCTCCCGCGAACTCTGGGAGCGCATCGTACGTTGCGCCGCTCCCATCTGCGAGCGCGTCGGCGTCAGCGCGTCGCGCATGGACACCCAGGTGTTCCTCGGTACGTACAAGCGGACGCCGTTCGGCGTTCACGTCGATCCGACAAGCGCCTTCCATTTCCCACTGATCGGCGAGAAGCGCATGCGCTTCTGGCCTGCAGCGTATGCGGAAGACACACCGAGCTTGGATCACGCTCAAGAGTACTCGGCCCACTTGGCACACTCGATCAGCGCCGTGGCCCGACCGGGTCAAGCCATCTACTGGCCGTCGAACTACTGGCATGTAGGCGAGTCCGAGGGCGACTTCTCCGTCACCTGGCGGTTCGCCTACTGGTTCGCCGACGGACTTCGGCGGCGGATGCTGGTCGCCGCCTCGGAGCTGCTCCAGCAGGTCGACGCCGGTGATGTGCAGCGCGTCGCTCCCCCGCGCTCGCCAGATGACACTCACGCGGTGGACGCGCTGCTTGCTTCGCTGCTGAATGCCGCCAGCTGCGCTGCACTGAGGGCGCGGGTGACGGCGAGCTGGCTAGAGCAGTGCAGCGCCTTCGGCTTCTTGCGTATCCCCAGGCCCAAGAGCGTCCCTTCCTCGGCGTCACAGCTCCGGCTTCGGTCACCCTTCAGCCTACTGGCCGCCCAGGTGGACGCCGCTACCTGGTGTTTTGCTACCGCGGGGATCTCCTGTGTCTTGCCCAGGCCGGAGGGCATCAGCGAGCTCCTGTCAGACCTCAACGGGGGTTGCGTGGTGCCCACACAGCGCATTCGAGCCGCGGGGCTCTTGCCGCTCTGCGTCGAAAGCGGCGCGTTCGAAGCGGCGTGACCGCCGGAGCAGCCCAAACGACAGCCAAGCAGCCGCAGTCTGCGGTCCCCAGGGTCCCCGGGTGCGTCCGTGCACACGTCGACGCCATCGCCGGCTATAGTCTTCCCCATGTGGGAACTCATCTTCGCCCAAGCCCGGCGCGGGAGCCTCCGCCCGACGTGCGTAGGGCGCCGGGCGCGTTGGTCTTGGTTTCGGGCGGCACTTAGCCTGGGAGCCATGAGTTGCGCTTTCGCAGGCGGCGCTGCCAACGCGTGGGCAGCTAGCACGGAAATCGGACCCAGCGACGACCTGCGCGCAGCGCTGATGGCGCTACAGCCAGGCGATGAACTCGTACTCCAGGGTGGCGTCTACACCCTGACTTTCCGCCTGGCAATCACGCTGAACGGCACCGCAGCCATGCCCATCGTGATCCGGGCCAAGGATGGTGAGACGCCCGTCCTCACCCACGACGCGAGTCAGAACGTGATCAACATCGAGAACTCGAGCTACCTCACGCTGCGTGGGCTCGAGGTCACGGGCGGTGGGCACGGGATCCGCATTCAGGACTCTGACTTCATCAGCGTCGAGGACTGCCACGTCCATGACACCCCCGAGGTGGCGATCAGCGCAAACTTCGATGGCTCCAGCTACGAAGGGCTGCGCTTCATTCACAACCACGTGCATAACACCGGCGGTACGGGCGAAGGCTTCTACCTGGGGTGCAACGACGCCAAGTGCGTGATGTTCAACAGCGTGATCGAAGGCAACTACATCCATGACACCAAGCTGGGCGTTTCCCAGGGCGACGGCATCGAGGTCAAGCAAGGGAGCTACGGGAACCTGATCAAGGACAACGTGATCCACGACACTGGCTACCCGTGCATCATCGTCTACGGGACCCAGGGCAACCCGGTGAACACGATCGAAGGTAACGCCATGTGGAATTGTGGTGACCACGGTATCCAGGCGGCCGCGGACGCGATGATCATCAACAACGTGATCCTTGGGGCAGCCGCCAACGGCATTCACAGCCAGATCCACCAAGGCGCAACACCAGGGAACCTGACCATCCTGCACAACACGATCTTGGTGGACAACGACGCCATACGGACCAACGACATCTCCGCCCCCGTGCTGATCGCAAACAACGCCCTCTACTCGAGCAGCGGCTATTCCATCCGTCTCGGGGGTAATACCGGCCAGGCTACGGTGAGCGCCAACATCGGCAGCGGCACGTTCGACGGAAGCAGCGGCTTCGATGCCAGTGGCGCTCGCGCGACGGACTTCGTCGATGCCACCAGTGATGATGTGTTCCCGGCGGTGGGTTCCAAGCTGATCAGCGCGGGTGATGCGGCATACACACTGCCTGACGACTTCAACGGAACAGCGCGGTCGAGCACCGAGGTCGACGTCGGTGCGTATGCCTTCAACGCCACCGGCAACCCCGGCTGGCCCATCGGCGAGGGCTTCAAGGAAGGCGGGTCCAGCGGGAGCGGTGGAACCGGAGGCACGGGTGCCAACGGCGGAGCCGGTGGTGGAAGCAGCGGCGGCGCTGGCGCCGGCAATGGCGGCTCGAGCGGCAGTGGCAACGGCGCTGCTGGCTCGGGAGGCGACGGAATGGGAGCCGCGAGTAGCGGAGGCTCAGCAGGAAGCGGCAACGCCAGCGCGGGCTCCGACGACGACTCCGGCTGCGGCTGTTCGGTTCCGGGCGGTAAAAGCTCAGAGGGAGGCGTCGCCCTCGGGCTCGGCCTGCTCCTTGGAGCCAGCCTGCGCCGGCGCCGCAAGCGCTAGTCGACGCGCACGGTCCGCACGTTGCGGACACCCGCGTCCGGATCGACCTCGATCACGAGAAAGTGCCGACCGATGTTGTCGAAGCGCTCGGGGATCGCTCCACCGCCACCCGAGATATAGGCTGGGATGCCGCCGTTCTCGAAGTCGTAGTACGAGTGAATGTGCCCATACAGCGTGAGATCGACGTGGCCACGTGCCAGGCGACCGAGCAGCTTCGCGGCTTCGTTCCGGCTGCTAAAGGCTCCGTTGCGCACGCCGATGGGGTCGAGTGGCGGGATGTGCATGGCCACGATGTGCACATCGGATGTGTGCTCGCCCAGCCAACCGTCCAGGCGATCGTACACGAGCGGGTCCACCGTCGCACTGCCGCTGTCAATCAGGCTAAATGCTGCCCCGCGGAAATCAAAATGAAAGCTGGCCCGCCCAAAGTAGTCGTGCCACAGCGTAGGTGACTTGCCGAGTTCGTGGTTCCCAAGGGTCGTGTAGTAAGGGACGTTCAGCTGTCTCAACTCCCGCTTGTACCGCGACAGCTGTTCGTCGGTGCCCTGCTGGGTCAAGTCTCCCGCCCCAAGCATGAATGCCACGGGCTCCTGGTTGATCCGAGCAAAGATGTCCTGAACTCGGTCGATGGCTTCTTGAACGTCGCTGAGCAGTGCAAAGCTGAAGGGGCCTCGCTGTCGAGCTTCCGGAGCCATCAGCTCGAAGCTGACCTCCGGGCTGTTCAGCTCCAGATCGTAGACCTGCTCGGTGGCGTGATCGCCTTCCTCCGCGGTCACGGTGGCGTCCCCCCCCACGACGCGCAACTCCGAGTCCCGCATCACGTTGGAGACTGTCAGGCGCCAGCCGGTGGGTGCGTCGTCCCCGCGCTTCAACGTGAAGCGCTGACTTGGGGCACTACTCCAGAGGCTGAGCCTACCGTCGCCGTCAGCAGCCTCGCGAATTTCGAGTACGACGGCCAAGCCGTGCTCAACGTCCACCCGCAGGCCTCGAGAGTGGGCGTGGCCCACCTCCAGATCGCGCTCAGCGCGTTCCTCTGCTGGACGTGTGCTACACGCTGCCTGTGCAACGAGCACGCTCAGCCCTGCCGCTCCTACGAGCCTTCGCCACGCCATCACATTTCCTCCCGGTAAAGTAACGAGAGCCCAAGGACATACGCTGAACCGACCTGAGCGCTGACCCCGAGGCCCACGTTGTCATCCAGCATGCGGCTCTTGAAGTAGTAGTCCACGTCCAAGCCAAAGTGCCCCGCCACGCCGCTCCCCAGGCCATACATCAACAAGCCCGCCGCGTAGTCATCGTGGCGATGGTCGTAGTACGCGCGCCACTCGCCTCGGTCGCCGCGAAAGTATGCCCCAAAGCCAAGCTGGAACAGCAACAGCTCGGTGTAGTCGGCTTCGATCCGGTCACCGTTCAGGCCGCGAATGTCATAGCCGGTGCGCGTGACACCCCATCCGGTGCCGAACTCCGCGAAGCTCCCCCGCAAGTCCTTGGCAAAGCTTCGCAGGTCGAGGCGCCCGAGCACGGATGACTCGAACGTGGTGTTCACGAAGCCTTCGGAAGGATAGTCGTGACGGGTCAACGCAGCCTCGAAGTCCAGATAGCTGCCATCCGATACCCTCGCCCCTGGCGTTGCCCCAAGGAACCTCGGCTTCACGGCGAAGCGCAAGCGTTCGTTCTGCGAGTCCATGCCAAACCACCCGCTGGGGGCCACACGAACGGGCCCAATCCAACGCTCGAACCCCGCGGTCAAGAACCAGCCGTATTCGAACTGTGGATCGGAGACGTGACTGATCCCGACCCGGCTGGTGGAGTAAGCGCTACCGTTAGCGGTCCCGCGCCAGCTACCCGGGACGGCGACTCCCCAGACATCCGCCATGAACGAGAGCCCAAAGAGCCCCGCACCGGCGATAGTCACCGCCGCAGCGGGCGCGACCCAATCTCGCGCAGCGCCGGTCAACGCCAGGGTGCCGCCGCCGAGCAACACCATGCCTAACCCGACGCCTTCCGTCAGCAACAGACGGCGGCCGGTCTGGCTCCTGCCGGCAACGAAGTGCCCCGTCCCGTGGACGATCGCGCCGGGGAAGATCGCCAGCCCCGTAGCCAGTGGATCGGACTGGAGGCCATCGTCCTCGTTGGCGGACAGCGGCCCGGTGATCTCGATCTCCTGAGCGTGCGCCGCCGGGCTCCAGACCGCCCCCATCAGCACGAGCGCCACGGCATGGGAAAGCCTGCGGCTCCTGACTGCCCGCAGCGCTCTGCTCAAGTACGGCTCTCCCAGTCGAAGAGGGCACGCGAGAGCTGGAGCAGGTCTATCAAGTCGCGAGGGTCCTCGCTCAGCTCTGGTAGGCGAACGTTCAGGCAGTCGCTCGGCAGTCGCTCGCTGAAGCGCTCGGTCGCCGCCTGGGACACGTGATTCCACGCGGCAGTATCCTGCCGTAGCTTCGCCAGCTCATGCAACAGCACCAGCATGGCTTCGCTGACGCGGCGCCCCTCGAGACCGATGGAGCCCAAGCGCTGAGCCGGATCTTGCGGCTGTGCCCAGCCGACCTTCTGAGCTGGATCACTGGCACGGGGCACGTACGCACGATTGAAGATCACCGCTCCGAGCGGCACGCCTCGCTCCACCAGACCATCGCGCAGGTAAGCTGCATCCCACAGGCTGGTGCGCGAAGGAGAGCACACCAGACAGAACGCCGTCGAGTCGGCCCGCAGGATGCGCTGAACGGCTTCTGCGCGTTCTTTGAAGCCTTCCCTCAGGTGCCACAACACGGAGAAGAAGCCCACCAGCTCCTCCACCAGCTGACGACTGGCGAGCATTCCGAGGATGCGGGTGGCCGCGGCGCCGCCAGTCGGGATCAAGCGCGACAAGGCGCCGCTCCCGAAGCGAGGCTTCAAGAACCAGCGTACCGCTTCGTCGTCGAGGAAGCGCGCCAGTCGCCCCGGTGCGTCCAGAATGTCCAGCGCGCTGCGCGTCGGAGGCGTGTCGAGCACGACGAGATCGTACTCCCCGCTCTGTACGACGTCGTACAGCCGCTCCATCGCGACGTATGCATGGCTGCGAGCCAAGGTGCGGGAGAACGCCTGATACACCCGGTTCTCCAAGATACGCCGAGTGGACTCCCCCACCCCATTCAGGCGCTCGATGAGCGAGTCGTAAGAAGCACGGGTCTCCATCATCGCGGCGTGCAGCTGGCCATCGACGCGCGCGCCGTAGCGCAGGAGCTCCTCGGTCGGCACCGGTCGCACGCCGTCATCCAGCCCGTCCAGTCCCAGAGCAGTCGCCAAGCGGCGGGCGGGGTCGATCGTCAAGACCAGCGCCCGGCGTCCGCGACGCGCCGCCTCGAGCGCCAGGGTCGCGGCGACGCTGGTCTTACCCACACCGCCTGGCCCCACACACACGATCAACCGGTGATCTGCCAGGAATTTTTCCGCACGAATATGGTCTTGCTCGGAGTTCGCACGGCGGCTACCCGCCGCTGCGGACATGGGAGCTTCGGAGCCAGCAACCCCAGTGCTCATCAGACCGCCTCCCCAGCGGCCAGACGGCCGAGACGCTGCAGGTCCTGCAAGCTCACTTCCCCCGTGGTGAGTCTGGGCAGCTCCACGAGGGGAATACGCACGCGGGTCGCGAGCCGTTTCAGTTGATCGCGTACACGACTGAATCTTCGCAGGGCCGCGCGCCCCAGCGCGATGTCGTCGCTCAGCTCGCGGTCGCCAGTGCGCAGCCCCGCCTCCGCCAAATCATCGACCACACTCAAAGCTTGGTAGGTGAGCGGTTCGTCCGGCACTTGATTCACATAGAGTCGCCCCAGCTGAATGCGATGTTGGCGATCCAGGTTCTCGTACAGCTCGAGGGTCTCCTGCACGGGAAGCTCGGTCGGCAACGTAACCAGGTTGAGGATCACTCGATCGCTATCTGCGAGCAGATCACTGACGCTAGCGAGTAAGCGACGCAGAGGCCCGGCTCCAACCAACCCGTCCAGCACCCGCGGCAGCTCGAGCAACATGAGGGCGTGGCCGGTCGCGTCGAGATCCACGAAGATCGGGTGCCAATAGGGCTTACCATCCGCCTTACGCATTTCCACAAGGCTTTTTAATTTGCTGAGCGTCACGACCTCAGCGACGCCGGGTGCCGCGAACAGGAAGCGCCCCAGGGCCTTGTTGTCGAGTATGAGCTTTGCGAAACCTCCAAGTCGCAGGTTGTCCGCGACGTAGTCCGCCAGGGCGCCCTCGACGCCAAGGTTCATCGCACTCACGCCTCGCCCGACATCATGCGGCTCATAGCCAATCGGTCCTTGGCCGAAGACTGCCTCCATGCTCGCGCGATGCCCGAGCTCCACGACCAAGGGTCGCATCCCGCGCCGGGCTGCCTCCATGGCCAACGCCGCAACGAGGGTGGATTTTCCCACCCCTCCTTTTCCGGTGAAGAGCTGAAGGCGGTGGGCGAAAGGATCCCCAGCTGGGGAAAGCGGCGTGATCACGACGGCATGAGGTAACGCGACAACCGTCCGCCGCCAAGTCCGATGCCGGAAGCCTCGACTGGTCGCAAACGGCCAGCAGTTTGGTCCTCAGATCAGCCCCCAAGACTGTGGCAGAGTGCGGCTGAGAACTCCGATGTCTGACTACGAGGCGCCTCGAACGCCCAGTTTCTTCGCCTGGCTCCAGGCCGCGCGGCCCTTGGCCGCAGCCAACATCGCGTTGCCCATCCTCTTCGGTAGCGCGTTGGCGTATGGGGACCAGCGGCGTTTCAGCGCAACCGCCCTGGGCCTGAGCCTCGGCTTTGGTCTCATCGACCAGCTGTTCATCGTGTTCGCCAACGACTACGCGGACGCAGAGGCGGACCAGGTGAACACGTCCTACAACCTCTTCTCCGGGGGCTCTCGGGTCATTCCCCAGGGCAAATTGTCGCGCGCGAGCCTGGGCCGGGCGGCGCTCCTGATGGCCTCGATGCTTCTGGTCTACGGGGCCGCGGTGGCACTCGCCACGGATGTTTCCATGTGGTTTCCGTTGACCCTCTGCGCGCTGTTTCTCCTCTGGGCCTACAGCTTCCCGCCGATCCGGCTCTCCTACCGCGGTGGCGGCGAGTTCCTCCAGGCGCTCGGGCTCGGTGTGGTGCTGCCGCTGGTTGGCTTCAGCGCCCAGACGGGTGGTCTCAGAGACATGAGCTGGACCAGCCTGATGCCCGCATTCCTGATTGGCTATGCGGGCAACATCACGACCGCACTGCCCGACCATCCCGCGGACGCAGCGACCGGGAAGTTCACCTACGCCGTGCGAGCCTCGCCCCGAGTCGCCCGCCGCAATAGCCTGATACTCATCGGCTGTGCCGCCCTCGGTACCCCCATCATCGTGCCGGACGCGGGGTACACGCCGATAGCCACACTGATCGCTCTGGTCGTGGCGCTGCTGCTCGCCAACCTCCGCCAGCTGGTCGCTGCCGAAGCGGACAACCGCCCCGCGTGCAGGTTGTTCGTGTTGCTCAACGGCGCGGCGATCAGCGCGTTGTTCGGCGGATGGGCTGTGCTGCTCTGGCTCGGGGGCTGACGCGGGAATTCAACCCGAGACGTCACTGGAGGCGCGCCGACACCCAAGCCCCAAGCTGACGGCGCGCTCACGGCGCAGGCGTTGAAACGGCTTGTCCCAAACGGGCGTGGTGTCCAGGCGCCAACTCTCGACGGGTAAGAGATGATCCCGAGCGAGGCTCTCGTGCAGCTCAGCTTCGGCCGCTGGCTCCCGGGAAAACTCAAACGGGTTACGAGGTTCAGGCGTGCGGAGCGCCGGGTACTTGTCGTCATCCTGCGCGATCAGATCGAGCAACTCGTGGCCCCGTTGATGCAAGAAGCGCAGAAACTCGAGGTCGAACGGGCCTACTTGCGCGCGATGCTTCGGTTCCTTGCGCACCCACTTGGCCCAGTCGAAGCCGTAAATGAAGTCGTGACCGTAGCGAAAACGAATCTCGGTCGTACCGCCGAACAAGTCCTGAAGCTCGACGATC
>JAUILJ010001042.1 GCA_030433055.1 Polyangia bacterium | reverse complement strand
GTTCGGCAACCTCGGCGAGGTGCTAACGATCCGCCACGATTCGACCGACCGGGCCTCGTTCATGCCAGGGGTCCTGGCGGCGATCCGCCAGGAGTTCGCCCGCGCAGCCCGGCGCTCGAACCCGTACATCAACCTGACCGGCCAACACGGGCTCGAGCGCCTGGAGGGCTAGCGCCTCAGCTCAGGGCGTAAAGTACGTCACCTTGAGGTCATAGTTCGAGGCGGCGTAGCCGTAGACCAGGATCCCAGCCTGGCTCACGCCCGCAGGCACCGTCAGGTCGCACACCTCGGCCGAACCATCCAGATACGGCCGGCAGACGTACTGGCTCAAGGTGGGCGAGGCGTCCCAGCGCACGTACAGGTCGGCGTCCCCGCTGCCGGACAACTCGACGAGGAAGCGCGTGCCAGCCGCGACCGGTAGCAACTGATAGCTCTGCGACTGCCCTTGCCCCACGGAACCCGAAGCCTGACCCACCGTCTCGGTCGGTGTCCCGGAACCACCGCTCCCACCGGAGCCACCACTGCCTCCAGAACCACCGCTCCCGCCGGACCCACCGCTCCCGCCGCTCCCGCTCCCGGCACCGCCGGTCCACGACACACTCAGATCGTAGCTGGAGGCCTTGTATCCGCGAACCATGACGTAGGCCTGGGTCGCGCCGCTCGGAACGTCCAACGAGCAGTTCTCACTGGAGCCGTTGAGGTAGGGCCTGCAGTCGTACGCTGTGGTCGTCGGCGCCGCGCCAAAGCGCACATACAGATCCGCATCGCCGCTCCCGGTGATGCTGGCGTCGAAGCGCGTGCCTGCGGCCACCGCGTACGGCCCGAACACGTCACTCGCACCCTGCGCCAGGCTACCGCTCTGGGAGTCGCTTTGATTGCTGCCTCCGCTGGGCGGGTTCGGGGTACCGCTACCCGGGGCGCCGTACAACGCGGCCGCACCCTGGGCATCGTAGCTCGAGATGGAAAAGCTCGGGTTGGTTCCGCCGCACTGCGGGTAGTGCATCACGCTCGCGCGGTCATACGGAGTGAACTCTCGCCAGTTGCTGTCCTCGTAGCAAGTACCTGCTTCGGGGCGGGTGTGCTCGTGGCGAAAGCCGAGGGTGTGGCCCAGCTCGTGGCGCAGCACGCCCGCAGCGCTCACCCCGGAGTTCCAGGTGCTGTTGTCGATCAACACGTTGCGCGAGGAGCGGCTCTGGTTTGGGAAGAACGCCCGCGCCAGATAGCCTTGACCACTCACGGGGCGCACATCGAACACCACGTTGCCGTTACTTCCGCTGCAGCTCGAGTCCTGGCTGGAGACGTACTGGAAATCGACGTCTGCGACCGCCTCCCAGGCGCCGGTGGCTTGAGCCATCGCGCTCACCACCTGGCTCTTGCGGGAGCCGAAGCCATCGCTGACGCAGTACGTGATGTTCTTCTTCTGGCTCGAGTTCCACTTGGCGTCGGTCGACCCGTTGCGCTGCACGATCAGCCGTTGCCCCGAGGTAATATAGTCTTCCCAGAACTCCCGCAGCAACTTCTCGTTTTCGATCGGGGTGTCACCGTTGACGATGTACACGCCTCCTTCGAAATCCTCATGGTAGGTGCCCGCGAGAAACTCCTCGAAGCTCGCGTCCGTGTTGGTGTCGCCCAGGGGCTCTGGGCCCTGGGAGTCGGGGTGAGCGGAGCACGCAGCGAGCAACAGGGTGGCGAGCGATGCCGCGCTGCGTGATGAACGATTGAGCAAGGTCACGAGCGATACGTTTCTGAACCTCACGGCGAGTTGCCTTTCTGCACGAAAATTCCAGTGCTGAGTTGGGGACGGAAGGGGCGCTCGCTCTCGAGGAGCGCCATCTACCCGCGAGACCTCCAGCCGCGCCCGAATCGGGACGCTTTGCCCCACTTCATTCGTCTATTCCGCACGAAAACGTTCGTTTGGCAGGCTCAGGCTCGAGACAAAGCACGGCCTTCGCCCACCCCACGGGGCTTGGCTATCGTCGGCGCGGAAAACTGGGCGCGTCTGGGGCGCGCTGCGTACAGGGGACGAACGCGGCCGGAGGTTTCGCGTAGTGGATAGCTACCTAGGAGCGCGTCCTAGATCCATCGCGAAAACCGCAACATGGACTCCCGAGCCACGCAACGAACGTCGAGCACGTTGCATTCGGGGGCGAGACGCACCTACATCACCCTACCGCGAATCCCCACGGCAATGTTCAGCGCGGGCTCAACCGATCTCAGCAGCGCTCGCCAAGAGCGCCTCGACGTCCAAGTGCCGCTCCAGCTCGACAGCGATCTCCTCGAGTACCACGCCGCCGTCGAGGTCCCCGAGGGCTACCCCCTCCCGGCAGGGATGAGCGAGGTGCACGTCGCTCATCCCTGCCGGGAGG
>JAUILJ010000129.1 GCA_030433055.1 Polyangia bacterium | reverse complement strand
CAACCCAGACTCAGCGCCCGCGGAGCTCAGCTCCACGGGCGCTGCGCGTTTTGTGTGGCGGTACCTGTGTTTCCGTGGGGCAAATGCTGTTCGAGCTGGCTTCAGTACTGCCGACGGCTGATGCGTGGCGCTGCGTAGTCGGGAGTCGACCTTTCGAAGCGCTCGAAGCGTTCCAGCATCGGGCGCAGCAGCTTCTCGTCGCCGGATAGATCACGTTGCTCACCCGGATCTCGCTTCAAATCGAAGAGCAACGGCTGCTTGTCCGTCTCGGTGACGATTAGCTTCAGATCGCCGTGGATGAACGCGCGCCGCCGAGGGCTCTGGTCGGTGTAGGGCATGTCGATCACGATGTCTCGCTGCTCTGGGGCGGCAGCTCCTCGGAGCTCCGGGACGAGGCTCGTGCCCTGGAGGCCTGGGGGGGCCTTCACGCCCGAGAGTTCGTACAGCGTGGGCGCCAGATCGATGTGGCTCCGCCGCGTGTCGATGCGGCGCGCCGGAACGCCGGGGACACGCACCATCAGCGGCACTCTGGTGGTCACGTCATACAGCAGGAAGCCGTGTTCGAAGTAACTCTTGTGCTCACCGAACGCTTCGCCGTGGTCGGCGGTGAGCACGACCGCCGTGCGCGCACTCCATGCTTGCTTGTCGATGTACTCGAGGAGCCGGCCGACCTGTGCGTCGGTGTGAAGCACCTCGCCGTCGTACTGGTTGCGCAGGCTCTGCCCCACGCTGCTCAGCTTGGTTCCGGGAGGTACCGGCGTGGTGTCTTCGGTGTAAGGGCTGCCCTTGAAGGCAGCTTGCTCTGGGTGCCTGACGTAGGAAAAATGCGGATCCATGAAGTGCACCCACGCGAAGAAGCGCTGGTCCGGCTTCGCCTTGGCGTGCGCTCCAAGCTCCTCGATCAGCATATCGGTCAGCTTCGGGTCCACCACCGCACCTTCGCGAGCCGGGTTCAAGACGATGCGAGGAAAGACCTTCCAGTCCTCGAAGCCCTGACTGATTCCTGTGTCCCCGAGGAAGTAGACGTGGCCGTGGACGCCGAGCGTGAACACGCCTGCGGCCTTGAATCGCTCCGCGAGGAAGTCAGCTTCCGGAAGGAAAGAGCTGGTGGCGCGCCCGTCTCGGGGTACCTCAGAAGGATAGCGGCCTGCCATGAGGCCGCCGAGGGACATCGACGTGTAGCTCGACAGCGCATAGGCGTGGCTGTAGAGCACGCTCTGCTTGGACAGCCGCGTGAGGTTGGGGGCGACGTCGCGGGGGTAGCCGATCCAGGGACCGTCGGCGCGCAGCGCGTCCACGCTGATCAGGATCACATTGAGCGGCGGGAGCGGCGCGGGCGGCTTGGGTCGGCTTGAAGGCCCCGGTGCGGCGCTGCGTGTGATCGAGCTGGCTGCTTTGACGTCGCTCGACTCGCGGGTGTCCTCGCGATCGCAGCCAAGCAGGGCCACGCAGCAGGCGAGGGGGAAGCAAGCGCGCAGTCGTCGCGACATGCGTCGTTCTACAAAAAACCGACCCGCCGGGCGAAAACCCCGGCAGGTTCGTGGCGTGGAAGCGCCGCAGGCCCCGGCGAGCTGCAGCGCGACTCACCCCCAAACCCGGCGAGAGCCGCGTCGGAGCGGGTTCGTCTGGCTAGTCGCGCGATGGCTTGGCGTGGCCGCGATGGCTTGGCGTGGCCGCGATGGTTTTGCCTAGCCGCCCAGAGGCTAGTTGCCGGAGAAGATGGGATTCGAGACAGCGAACGCATTGCGACCGGGATGCAGCGGGCCCAGATCGTCGTCGCTCTTGGCGTGGAAGACCACCCAGCTGCGGCCGGCGTTCGCGTCGAAATCGACGTGCACCACGTTGACGTAGCGGTGGCCGGTTCCGCTGCCCATCGGGAGCAGTGCCTGTTCGTCGACCGTGACGCCGTTCACGATCACCTCGAGGGTCGTGGCGTCGTACCAGCTGGGTGCCTGCACGGTGACGGTGAAGTCAGCACTGGTTTCGCTGATGGTTTCACCGGGCTTGGCGCCTCCCGGACCGACCACGGTCATCAACAGACCGCCGCTGATCGTCATGTTGCCGCTGGCTACAGCGTCGCGCACGGTGTTGATGGTGAGCTGTTTCGGATCGTCGTACCCGAAGTCGATGCACGTGCGCGGGTAGCCCACGGGCGAGCTGCGGATCTTGTGGCTGTCGGAGCTGCCCACGGCCCAGAACGTGTGCCCGTGGTTGAGCAGCGCGAACCAGTCGGCGACGCTCTTGTCCCGGTTCTCGTCCAGGCTGGAGCTGTTGAAGACTTCGATGGCGTCGAAGTTGGTGCTCCAGAGCTCGGTCTTCTGACCTTCGCCCGTCTCTCGATCGAAGCGTGCGCTGCTGAAGTAGGCTCCGAAGCCGCCCCCGCTCGGGTGGTTGATGATGAAGACCGGATCCTCGGGGAGATTCTGAACGTTGTCGAACATCTGCGGTGGCTCGAGCCCCACCCACTCCACGGCTCCGTTGTTGACCTGATCGGGCTTCGGCAACAGGGGCACCACGCCGAAGTGCCCCCAGCTGAACGTCGTGAGCTCTTCGCTGGGCATGCCGAAGGCCCAGTCCGTCATGCCGAGGCTCTCGACTACAGGGCCAAAATCGACCACCCACTCGTGCTCGCTGGAGACGGGGATTTCCAGGCCGTCCGCGATGGCGCTCTTCACCTTCTCCACGATCGGATCGTGTGAGTCCGCGCTCTGCTGCGAGTGAATGTGGAAGTCGGCGCACATGATCCCCGTGGAATCGACACTGTGCTCCAAGCTAGCGGCGATCTGCGCTGTTTCGCCGGCATTGACCGTCACCGTGGTGTCCGAGATCTCCCACTCCCCGCCGTGGCTGACCACGACCCGGTGCTCACCCGGCGGGACGACCAACGTCGCGTCCCCGTTCATGGCGAACTCCTGGTAGAGGCGGCCGTTGGCCTCGTCCTGTACACCGAACGTTCCGGGCCAGGACGGAGGTGCGGTCGTCGGAATCACCTGGATGCGGACGGGCATCGGGGCGTTCTGAGCGGAGTCCGTTGCCACGACATGGATGGCACCGGTCGCGCCGAAGCTCAGATCCTGGCTGGCGGTTCCGGCGGCGACGTCGACCCCGCTGGGCAACGCGTAACCGAGTTTTTGGGGGGTGAGGGTCGCACCGGTGTCCGGCGGGACGTGAATCGTATAGCTGCCGTCGCCCTTGCTCTTGGTGCGTGACAGGTAGCTGCCGTCGGCGGCTGTCGCGTGCACCCAGGCGTCTGCGACCGGCGCGCCACCTGCGTCTCGTACTTGCCCAGTCACTGCCTGCCAGGCCGTGTCGCCATCGACGCGGCGGATCGCTTCGCGCAAGCCATCGAAGTCAGGACCGCCTGCGATCACCTCGACGTGGTCGTTCCAGGTGACACCGCAGGAATCCGCAGCGAAGCCAGGGCCGGTGAAGTACTGGAAGCCGCTGATTTCCAGGTTGGCGCTCAGCTTCTTTCCGTGAGGGAGCCGCCAGGCGAAGTTGAACGGACCGCTCACGAAGCCCGCCCACGGGATTTCGCCGTTGGCATCGGAGAAGCCGCTGCCCTCGGTCGCGAACTGGTTGTGATTCAGCTGGAAGAAACCGTGCATCTCGTCGGTGACGCTGCCGACGGCGAACTCGATGGGATCGCTCGTGGGGTTCGCGATGCCCAGGCGGATGTCGAGCTTCTCTGCGCCGGGCTCGAGCACGTAGTCATAGGCCGCGTTGACGTCATATCTGCGAGGAAATAGCGCTGAGAGCGACCCGTTCAGGAATGGTATCGCCTCCAGCGGCCCCGTGACGCGCACCACCGCGGCTTCGCCGTTGCTGCCGTCGTTGATCACGCTGACGCTGGTTGGGTTGATCATCTGGATCGAGAGCGCCATCAGCGTCTCGACGTAGTTCGACAGACCCAGGGGGCGCCCGTCATCGCCCACCTGATCCACGGCGAGGATCTCCCCCCCGAAACGCGCGTAGCCATCGCTCAAGCCCTTGTCTTCGATGGCCACGGCGATCTTGTCGTTGGCCAGGACGAAGTCTCCCACTCGGATCCGCTGGCGACCGTGCGCCGGCTGGACGATCTGGCTCTCGTCGCTGATGCGTCCGGCGCGCGCTTGCCCGGCGGCCTTGGCTCCATAGACGTCCGCGTGGCCGTCCGGATCGCCGACCTCGAAGGCGTCCGGGCAGGCCGTGTTGCCACCCGTGCCGGCGCTACCCCCGCTGCCTCCGCTGCCCCCCGAGCCGAGGGGTTGTTTGGTCTCTCCCGTGTCGCTGCAGGCCGTGGGGGAGAGGAACAGAAGACCTGCACCAAGCAGAGGCAAGACACTCAGGCGAAGTAACCGCATGGTGTCAATTGTGTCACAAACGGGGATCCAAGTGACGGCCGCGTGACCTGCAGCAGGCCGCTTTGGCGCGAACAGCGCGGCCGGCAGTGTCTCAGAGCGCCTCGCCGTCGCGACGCCGGTCAGGACATCGCGCGGAGAACCAGCTCAATCACGCGAGTTTGGTCCGATTCACTCATCCCGCTTCCACTGGGCAAGCAGAGCCCGGTCTCGAAGAGCGCCTCGCTTACACTGCCTCCGACCGCCCTGCAGGTCTGAAAGATCGGCTGCAGATGCATCGGCTTCCACAGCGGTCGCGCCTCGATATCCGCGCTCTCCAGCGCGAGGCGCACCCGTTCGCGGTCATCAAAGCTCTGGAAGGTGAGGCAGCTGAGCCAGTGGGTGGATCGCCAACCTTCCGGTTCAGGCATCCACGTAGCACCGGGGAGTGAGCCAAGCTCCGCCACGTAGCGCTGGAAGACCCGCCTGCGCGCCGTGACCCGCTGGCCCAGCTGCCTGAGTTGCCCTCGGCCGACGGCGGCCAGCAGGTTGGAGAGCCGGTAGTTGTAGCCGATGTGCGAGTGCTCGTAGTGGGGGGCTGGGTCACGCGCCTGGGTGGCAAGGAAGCGAGCTTTCTGAATCCGCGAGGAATCGGCACCGCACAGCGCGCCGCCGCCGCTCGTCGTGATGATCTTGTTGCCGTTGAACGAGAAGGCGCTGAGCTCACCGAAGCTCCCCGCGGGCCGGCCGCGGTAGGTCGCTCCAAGTGCCTCCGCGGCATCTTCCAAGATGGGCACTCCGAAGTGCTCGCAGATGGGGCTCAAGCGGTCGTAGTCCGCGCACTGCCCATATAGATCGACCGCAAGCAGGGCCTTTGGGAGCCTGCCGCGTTTGGACGCATCCTCGAGTTCTTGAGCGACCAGGTCTGGGTCGAGGTTCCACGTGTCCAGGTCGCTGTCGATGAACACGGGCTCTGCTCCCACGTAGCGCACGGCGTTGGCCGTGGCCGCGAAGGTGAAGCTCGAGACCAAGACGCTGTCTCCTCGTCCTATGCCCAACAGTTCCAGTGCGAGGTGCAGCGCTGCCGTCCCGCTCGAGAGCGCCGCGACGTACGGCATGCCCGTCTCCGCGGAGAGCTCCTGCTCGAAGGCGTCAACGTGAGGCCCCAGGGGAGCGATCCAGTTGGAATCGAAGGCGTCGAGGAGCAGCTGTCGCTCGTCTGGGCCCATGTGTGGGGGGGAGAGGTAGAGGCGGGGCATGACGCGTGCGGAGTCTAGCGTGGTGGTGAGGTGCGCGGGGCCCTCCAAAGTTCACAGGAGGGTTGCAGATGAGCGGAGAGTGTGGAGAGTTGCGGCGATGAGCTTGAGTGTCGGTGTGGTCGTGCCGAACTTTCGAGGCGGCCGCTTCTTGCGTGAGTGCATAGACAGCCTGCTCGAACAGGACTACCCAGACCTCCAGGTCATCGTAATGGATGGGGGCTCGGACGACGACTCGGTCGAGATCCTAGAGTCCTACGGCGACCGAATTCGCTGGGTCAGCGAACCCGACGAGGGGCAGTCCGACGCTATCAACAAGGGACTCGCGCTGTTGGACACGGATCTCGTGGGGTGGCTGAACAGCGACGACATGTTGTTGCCGGGGGCGGTGAGGCGTGTCGCAGAGGCGGCGGTGGCAGATGCCGACGCCGTGCTCTTTCATGGCGACCTGGAGATTGTCGACGTAGAGGGCGCCCTCATGCAGGTCGCCACATCGAGCGATCTGGACTACGAGGAGATGCGAGCCGGGCGTGGGAAGACGCTTCAGCCAGGTTCCTTCTATCGAGCGTCTGCGGTGCGCGAAGTGGGAGGGGTCGACAAGGCGTTTTATCTCTTGATGGACGTGGACCTCTGGATACGATTGCTCGCACACGGAACGGCGAAGCGTATCCACGGGCCGCTTGCTCGGTTTCGTGTCCACCAGGCTGCGAAGAGTAGCCAGAAGCCGTATCGGTACTATTGGGAGACGGCGATGCTCGGCCTGAGACACGAACGCGATCGCCCAGTTTCCGCTCTGGTTCGGCGCGGTACGCGCATCGGACTCTACCAAGCAGCGTATGTTCTGGGAGTGGACCGGGGTCCACGTCGGCGCCAACTGAACGCTGCTCGCCGGGTGCTGAAAGACATTGCGACGCATCCGGTCAACGCAGACCATCCAGTTCGGGCCGTTCTGCGATTTGCCGGGTGGCAAACCTTCAAGCGCGTGACTGGACGACCACTAGTGATCCACCCATTTCCGGGTGGCATCTTCCGATGCCACCCGGATAGCGTGTCGGTGGCGAGCCTGCTCTACATGCAGGGATCGCCTGACATGGCGGAAATGAGCTTCATGCGGGCGTACTTGAAGCCTGGCGACACGGTGCTCGACGTTGGAGCAAACGAAGGGATCTACACCGTACTTGCCGGGACGCTGGTGGGTAACGGTGGCCGGGTCGTTTCGTTCGAGCCAGACCGCCGCGCAGGTGATCGCCTTCTGGAAAACGTGTCGCTGAGTGGCCTTCGTTGCGTGGAACTCCGTCGCGCGGCTGTTAGCGACCGGGAGGGTGAGCTCCGCTTCTCTCTGGGGCTCGATAGTATGAATCACATCGTTGAAGCGGGAGGCGTTACGGTTCCCTGCGAGCGTCTGGACGACGTGCCGGTCGATGAGGTTGCTTTCGCAAAGATTGACGTAGCGGGGGCGGAGGTGCTTGCGTTTCGCGGCGCTCGGGCGCGAATGTTGCGAGGCGATCCTCCCGTCTGGATCCTGGAGATCAATCAGACGTGTCAGAGATACGGTTTCCAACCGGAGGACGTCGAGGCGGAACTCGAACGCTGCGGATACGTCTTGGCACGGTTCGACTGGAAGACGAGAAAGCTAGAGCGGGCCCCCGGCGCCTGGCGATCCTCGATGAACGTCCTCGCAGTGCACGAGCGACGCTGGGATGGTGTCGAGGCTCGCTTGAGGGGCAACTAGCTCAACGCGTTCGCGGCAGCCGCCAGTTCCTTCACAAGGCGCTGCAGGTCTTCCTCGCGGTAACGGGCATCGCAGGCCAAGGAGAGCATTCTCGACGCGAACGATCGGGCGCTGTAGGGGATATCAGGGATGACTGAATGTTCAAGGGGCCAGAGCACTGCTGGGTAGATGTTGCGCGCCACCAACTGTGCGCGTAGGGCGCTCTGCTGGACGGGGGAAGGGAACACAACCACCGCGGAAAGTGGAACGCTGCCTGCTTCACCGGGCAAGACGCTCCAGCCGAGCGTGGACAACCTCTCCAGCAGAAAGGCGTGGTTCCGCTCGCGGGTTCTTCGCCAGCTTTCCGTGGGCAGTGCATCCAGTAGGCTTCGCGTGCCTGCGGGCATCCCCGAAATCGCACCGCTAGCGATGTGCGCTTCGGCATCCACAGCAAGCTCTCGGAAGGTCTGTTTCGGGACCGAGGCCCCCCGCAAATAGAGAGCTTTCAGGCTCTGCGCCTGGAATTTGCGCAGCGAAGCCAATTCGCGCTCTTCGGTTACGCTTGGCTGCCGAGGGAGTGCCCGTCCACTCGGCGACCAGAGCACACCGCCGGCCGGCAGCGGCAGGGTTTTCCGTAAGGAAGCGATGGCGAAGTCCGCGGTGCTATCGACTGCCCACTCGCTCCACGGATCGTGGGTATGATCCTCGATCACGTGCGCTTGCAATCCACGCAGGCGCCAACGACTTGTTCTCTGCCCGAAGTAGTTCGGTACCAGTACGACATCTCCACGAGCGACGTCCAGTTCCCGTTCGTCGGGCTCTTTGAGCTCTGGTGTGTCGGTGTAGCCAACGACGGGCAGCTCAAGGGCCGCTGACTGGGCGACGTGCTGGCAGAAGTAGAAGGGGACTCGTAGACGCTTCCAACCGTGGACTGTGGCTCCATGCCGAAGCAGGTCGCGCAGGGCGTCGCGCCCACTACCGTAGTAGTTCCCCGCGGCGCCCCATGGGGTTGGCGACTGCCCCCCCGCGAGGGAGAGCGGAAGGACGAGCTCCGATCCGTGTTCCCACGCCATCGTTCAATCCTATCCTATCGAGAGCACAGGGTGCAGGAGGCGCCGCCATTCTTCCTGTACGACTTGATTGGCGTAGAGCGTCTCGGCGACGGATCGCGAGCAACGCTTGATCTGCGACAAGGAATCCGGTGACGCCTGCCACTGCCGAAGGGTTCGCGCCACCCCTCCGGCGTCGTCCATTCGGTGCAGCGCACCCACGCGATGCTCGTTGAGCAAACGCGCGAGATCACTGTTGTCTCGTGTCAGCGCCAGCACTGCGCTGCCAACGGAAAGGGATGAGTAGACCTTGCTCGGCACTGCGAGGTGTTCAGTGCCTGGCGCTTGCCCCACCACGGAGACGTCGGCCAACGCGAGCGTAAAGGGTACATCGTCCCAGTCGACCGGATCCATCAAGGTCACATTCTCGAGCGCCTTCTCAGTGACGAAGCGTTCGATATCAGGCCGCCCTAACCCCTGGCCGATCACGAGGAATTTGAAGCGGTCATCGTCGCGTAGGATCTCTGCAGCACCGAGCACGGCGTCAAACGCGTGGCTCGCGCCGATGTTGCCCGAGTACACTGTTACGAAGTCATCGTCAGTTAGTCCGAGGCGTCGGGCCCAGGGATTTGCTGCCCGGGTACGCGGGATCAGAAGTCGTGTGTCGACCGCGTTTGGAATGACGCGAACGTGGTCGTTGCGCAAGCCATATAGTTCCGTGCGGATAGTTTCTGCCATGGCCTCCCCTATGGTCACCACGAACTCTGCCCTTGAGAGCGCGACGCGGTTTGCTGCGTGCCAGGCTTGAATCCAAATGGCGTCATCCGGCGCCCATCCCTGATGGACGAAATGATGAGGGAAGATGTCCCAGATGAGCACACCGAACGGTGCCTTCCTGAGACTCGCGATTGCGCTCGTCAGGTGCGGGAGCATGGGGGGGTTGCTCACCGCCAGGTAGAACGGATCGGCACACGCGTTGAGCGCCTGAGGCGTGACCCAGGCCAGAAACTTCGCCCATGAAGTCGCGCGATGGCGAAACGAAGTCCGGACGTAGCTGGGGCCGATCCTGACGCTAGTGCTCGCCTTGAGCGGCGGAAATCCCGTTGCCGTCAGGAACTGAACTTGGAACGGTTCCGCGGCGCCTTCCATGAGGTGTTGAAAGGGCGGACTCTGGCTTTGATTGAGTACGACTAGTTCGCGGTTCATACAACGCTCTCTACTGTTTCAACGAACCGGGCCGCAATCGTGTCCCAACTTTGGTGAACGGCGTCGAACCGTCTACGAAGCGCGTTGGCGACGTTCTGCCGGTTGCTTTTACTGTATGCGAGCGCGCGATCTAACCCTTCCGCAAAGGCGACGGGATCGTCGACCGCGGCGTATGTCGCCGTGTCGCCGCAGGCTTCGCGGGCGAACCCCCGGTCTGCGGCGACGATGGGTACGCCGAGCGCCATTGCCTCGTAGTAGGTCAGACCGAAAGACTCGAGGACCGAAGGCAGGAGGGCCGCAGCTGCGTCGCCCAGTTGACGGAACAGATCCCGTGGCTGGAGGTGTCCTAGGTACTCGACTCGCCTCATTAGGTTCGCCCGTTGAAGCGCTTGGTCGAGTGCCGGCACTTCTCCTCGGTTCAGCGTCACTCGCAAGGTGGCGGTTTGATTGCGAAGCTGCCCAAGCACCGCGGGAATGATGGAGTGGTTCTTGTGAGGGGAGGCCGTACCCACGCAAATCACGTACGGGGGCTGTTCGCTGTTGCGCACGTAGCTGGCTGCTGTCGCGCGCAGTTCGGGCGACACGCTCGTTGGGATGACCGACACTCGTTGCTCGGGAAGTCCCCACCGACGCAATAGCTGGCTGCGCATGTCCTGTGTCTGTACGACCAAGCGTGACACATTGCGCATTCCCGCGCGGAAGTACAGTTCCATCAGCGCGAGCTTCGCGCGAAAGCGATGGGTCGGCTGGAAGCCCCACTCTTCGGGGGGGTACGCGAGATATGCCTGCTGCACGAACAGCACATGGGGTCGACCGGGCTGGATCGTCGAGGTGTCTCCCAGTGATAGCAACGCGGCACAACCCTGACTCCTCAGGGCTCTCGGAATGTCCCAATTCTCGACCACGAACTTCGCGCGCAAGCCGGCTTTCGTTGCCGTCGCTCGTGGCGCTCGAGCAAGACCCCATTCGTCAGGCACCCAGGCAGAGATGTGGTGCTCCGTTCGCTGCAGCGCTTCAAGCAGCTGTCTGCCGACGAAGCCCGATCCTGTTCCGCGGAGGGTTCCCGCGTGAACTGCGATTCGCATCGGGCGAGGTTGTAGTCCCGCTCGAGAATCAACGCAAAAACTCCCTCCGATACCCCGAGCCCGTGGAGCGGGGTACCGGTGCTCGGAATAGCGTTGAAAAGCGGCACCCGTTGATCAAGGGTACGCGCCCCGCCTGAATGCACGCGCTTCGTGTGCAACCAAGCGGTGAGCCTTCGAAAGACAAACATGCCGCGCGCGTTGATCACGGGAATCACGGGACAAGATGGGTCCTACCTGGCCGAGCTCCTGCTCGCCAAGGGGTACGAGGTCTGGGGTGTCGTCAGGCGCTCCTCAAGCTTCAACACGGATCGCATCGAGCACCTCTATCAGGATCCCCACAAGCCTGACGTCCGCCTACGGCTGGCCTACGGCGACCTGAATGACTCGACGTCTCTCGCGAACATCCTTGAGGAGTCCCAGCCTGACGAGGTCTACAACCTCGGAGCTCAGTCTCACGTCCGCGTCAGCTTCGACATCCCGGAATACACGGGCGAAATCAGTGGCCTAGGCTCGGTTCGTCTCTTGGAGGCGATTCGGCGCCTCAACCTCAAGACCCGGTTCTATCAGGCATCTAGCAGCGAACTCTTCGGGAAGGTGCATGAGGTCCCCCAGACGGAACTCACTCCTTTCCATCCTCGTAGCCCCTACGCGGCGGCCAAGGCCTACGCGTTCTACATCACGAAGAACTACCGTGAGGGCTACTCCATGTTCGCCGTGAACGGCATACTCTTCAATCACGAGTCACCCCGGCGTGGCGAGACATTCGTGACTCGAAAAATCACGCGCGCCGCCACTCGAATCAAGCTCGGCTTGCAGAAGAAGCTCTATCTCGGAAACGTTGAAGCCAAGCGCGATTGGGGTTTCGCCGGGGACTACGTCGAGGGCATGTGGCGAATGCTGCAAACCGACGAGCCGGATGATTATGTCCTCGCGACCGGCGAGACCCATAGCGTCCGAGAGTTCTTGGAGACGACCTTCGCCTTGCTCGATTTGGACTACCGGGAGCATGTGGAGCACGATGCTCGCTACGAACGGCCTGCGGAGGTCGACCTATTGCTTGGCGACTACTCCAAGGCCAAGGAGAAGCTCGGCTGGGAGCCAAAGGTCTCGTTCAAGGAACTCGTGCGCATGATGGTCGAGTCCGACATGGTGATGGCCCGCAAGGAAGAGGCCCTCGCGCGACACGAAGACGGCGAGCGCCGTGCTGGACGGTGAAATGAGCAAAGTGGACTGGGCGAACACCCGGGTGGTAGTCACTGGAGGCGCCGGATTTCTAGGTAGTGTGGTCGTTGAGAAGCTGCAGCAACGAGGCTGCCTGACCGTCGTCGTGCCCCGGAGCGCGGACTACGACTTGGTTGACGGGGAGGCCGTGCGGCGGCTGATTCGCGAAGCACGTCCGGACATCGTGTTCCACCTTGCGGCGCAGGTTGGAGGTATCGGCGCCAATCGTAAGAACCCCGGCAAGTTCTTCTACGATAACGCGATGATGGGCATCCAGCTGATTCATGAGGCCTATGCTGCCGGGGTGAAGAAGTTGGTCGCAGCCGGCACCATCTGCGCCTATCCCAAGTTTACACCGGTACCGTTCAAGGAGTCCGAGCTTTGGAATGGATTCCCTGAGGAAACGAATGCGCCCTACGGGATTGCGAAGAAGATCCTGGGTGTCCAGAGCGCTGCCTATCGCGAGCAGTACGGATTCAATTCCTGCGTGGTGTACCCAGTGAACTTGTATGGGCCCAAGGACAACTTCGATCTGGAATCCAGTCACGTCATTCCTGCCATGCTTCGCAAGTTTCACGAGGCAACGCAGCGTGGCGATGAGGTGGTCGAGCTTTGGGGCGATGGCACACCGACGCGAGAGTTCTTCTACGTGGACGACTGCGCGGAGGCACTGGTTCGGGTAGCCGAGAGCTACGACTCGAGCGAGCCAATGAACCTCGGGTCAGGCCACGAGGTCAGTATTCGCGGCCTCTCTGAGCGGATTTCCGCGTTGGTGGGGTTTCCAGGACGGGTCGAGTGGGATGAGACGAAGCCCAACGGCCAGCCTCGTCGCCGACTCGACGTCTCCAGGGCCGCTCAGCTCCTGGAATTCCGCGCACAGACCTTGCTGGACCAAGGGTTAGCCAAGACCTACGAGTGGTTCAAGCAAACC
>JAUILJ010000128.1 GCA_030433055.1 Polyangia bacterium | reverse complement strand
GTTGCTTCCCTGGGTGCTCGGGATCGCCCACCAGCCCCTGCCGGTTGATCACGAAGCCGGCGTACAGACCTCCGACCCGCCCCACGCCGCAGATCATCTCTTCCCCAACCTCGGGCAAAACCTCCCAGAACAGGCTCTGATCACACAAGCGAGCCAGGACTTGGTGTGCGTCATACGCCACCCGATGGTCGGTTGGGAGCAGGCCGAGCAACTCGGACGTGGGCTCCCTCGGCGGCATCGGTCCCGAGCCGTGGCGGTAGAAATCGGCGGCGCTCGTGGGTAGGCGCTCAACCTCCCTACGCAGGCAGTCGATCAGTACGTCGTCGTTGGGCACGCGAACGTCTGCGCACCCGCTCTGGTGGACGTGTACCTCCGGGCCGCCGATGCCGAGGCTCGTCATCTTCTGGCTCTTCGCGCCCTTGATCAGAGCAGCGCCCGCGATCACCATGTAGGCCTGCTCGGTCATGTACACTCGATCGCTGATGATCGGCATGTAGCCACCGCCGGCGATGCAGTCACCGAAAACGCCAGCGATCTGCGGTACGCCGTGGGCGGACAGCAAGCTGTTCATCTTGAAAATGTGCCCAGCGCCGCGGCCGCCGGGAAAGCTCCTGGACTGTTCCGGGAGGAACAAGCCGCTGCAGTCGACAAGATAGAGCGTCGGGATGCGAAGCCGCAACGCCATGGTCTGAGCGCGCTGAATCTTCTCCGGGGTGCGCGGCCACCACGAGCCTGAGGCGACGGTGTTGTCGTTCGCGATGACCATGCACCAGCGCCCGGAGACCAAGGCGAACGCCGTCACGACTCCAGCGCCGGGAGACTTCAAGCCGCCGGGGAACTCATCGCCGTAGTTGACGAATGTTCCGACCTCGAAGATGCGTGATTGCGCATCCTTCAGCAGCTCGATCCGCTCTCGCGCCGTGAGCTTTCCTTTGGCGTGGACGCGCTCCTTGTACTTTTCCCCCCATCCGGCGTGCACCTCGGCGCGGCGCGCCTGGAGACGTTCCTCCAGCGTCGCTCCGCGCTCCAGGTTCTGATGGTAGCTCTGGTCGTCCAGCGCGGTGGCGCGGGGCTGACCAATAGGACTCAAGGGGATGTGGGCCATGTGTTCTCGACTCGTGTTCGCAGCGCAGAGACGCACATCTCGAAGGCGCACCGCCCGCTCTTTGAGGATCGGCTGCAGGCTTGGGCGCGACGTGCTCTGGCTTGGGGGATTCTGGGCGTCGCTATCCGCGCTGAGCGCTAGCGAAGTTGCCTCCGGGGATGCTGGACGTGTCGTAGCGATTCTCGGCGAATTCGGCTGACGCGAGCACGGCTTGGTGCATGGGTATGGTGGTTTGTACGCCTTCGCACGCGAGCTCAGCCAGAGCCTCGAGCATGTTGCGAGTGGCGGCGGCTCGATCGTTGCCGCGAGCGATCACTTTGCAGATCAAGCTGTCGTAGTGGGGAGGGATGGTGTAGCCCTCGACGACGTGAGTATCCACGCGGATATCTCCACCGCGGGCCGCGGGGAGCTCCCACTTGGTGATGGTCCCCGGAGATGGGCGAAAGCCCTGGCTGGGGTCCTCAGCGTTGATACGGCACTCGATAGCGTGGCCCGTGAGCTCGATGTCCGATTGCGCGAAGCTCAGGGGATGCCCCGCGGCGACTAGGAGTTGCTCACGCACCAGATCGACGCCGCTGCGTAGCTCGCTGACACAGTGTTCGACTTGCAGGCGGGTGTTCATCTCCATGAAGCGGAGGATGGCGGACCCGGTAGCCTTGGCCCCTTGGGTGTCGAGGAGGAACTCCAGTGTTCCAGCGCCCACGTAGCCGATGTCTCGTACTGCCCTCACGGCGCTCTTCAGTGTGCGCTCCCGTTCGGCGTCGTCGAGCACGGGGGAGGGGGACTCTTCGATGAGCTTCTGGTGATTGCGCTGAATTGTGCAGTCACGCTCACCCAGGTGACAGACGTTTCCGTATCGATCCGCGATGACCTGGATCTCGATGTGCCGTCCGCCTTCGATCAGCTTCTCCAGGTAGACCCTGGAGTCTCCGAAGAACGCCTGACCCTCGCGTTGGGCGGCCTGGAAGGCCTCTGGCATTTCGTCGAGCTGCCGTACGATCTTCATGCCCCGGCCGCCGCCGCCGCTCTCTGCCTTGATCAGGACGGGCAAGCCGACTTCTTCCGCCACCCGGCGCGCGTGCTCCGCCGACTCGAGGGGGCCATCGCTGCCCGGGATCAGATTGAGACCGGCATGCTTCATCGCGCGCTTGGCAGGGCTCTTGGTGCCCATCAGGTGCATCACATGGGCGGGTGGGCCGACGAAGGTCACGCCGTGAACTTCGCACAGGCTCGCGAAAGCGGCATTTTCCGAGAGGAAACCCCAACCAGGATGAAGTGCCGAGCACGCCGTTTGCTTGGCTGCCTGCACCACGCGGGCTGCGTCGAGGTAGCTCTCGGACGCACGCCCCGGACCAAGGCAAACCGAGCGCCGCCCCTGGAGGTACGGCGCGTCGCGGTCCGCTTCCGAGTAAGCGAACACCGGCTCAACGCCCAGCGTGTCGCAGGCTGTAGCGATCCTGACGGCGACCTCTCCGCGGTTGGCAATCAGCAGACGGTGGAACAGCGGAGGATTGGCCATGCGCGGCGCACCCTAAATCAGGCCAGAAGATTTACAAATGCCTTCGGTCACGAATCTGCAAGCCCACTCGCGGGCCGGGGCGTTGTGGTGCGACGCGTCGGATCAGCGCAGCGCGCGGCTCAGGACGCGCTTGAGCGCGGCGTGGGTGTAGGGTTTCTGGAGGTAGCCCACGACTTGGTCTAGCGGTCCGCCAACCCGCTCGCGCATCTCGTGATCGGTGTAGCCGCTCGTGAGCACGACCTTCAGCCGTGGAGACGTCTCCGCAAGCCGCTGCAAGACCTGGTTCTCGTTCCCTACTGAGAGGCTCACGTCGAGCAGGATCAGGTCGATCATCGACTCTGCTCGCGCGAGCAGCTCCAGGGCCTGGACCTGAGTTTGAGCGGTCAAGACGCGAAATCCCAGCTCGGCCAACTGTTCTCGCAACACCTCCAGCAGGTGGGACTCGTCGTCGACGACGAGAATACCTGCGTTGACGATCGCCTTCGGCGGGATACTCGCGGCGTAGCTTGGCGCGCGGCTGGAAGGAGCATTGCTGCAAGGAAAATAGATCCTGAACAGTGTGCCTGAGCCCGGCTCCGTGTCGATACGCATCGCGCCGCGGTGTCCGCGAACGATGCCGAGTGTCGCAGCGAGCCCGAGGCCGCGTCCGGTCGCCTTCGTCGTGAAGAAGGGGTCGAAAATCTTGCTGCGGGTCGCCTCATCCATGCCGCAGCCGGTGTCCCGTACCTCGAGGCACACGTAGCGCCCTTCGGGCAGCCCCTCGTCCAGGTAGGTCTGCTGCAGGAAGCCGCGATCGACGTCGACCAGGCGAGTGGAGACGTAGACGTCGCCGTCGTCACCCTCGAGGGCGTCCGATGCGTTGGTGATGAGGTTCATTACGACCTGACCCAGCTGCGTTGGATCGGCTTCCACCGCGGGTAGGCCTTCGGCCAATTCGCGGTGCAGCGTCGCTCGTTTCGAGATCACGCTGCCAAGCAGCTCGCTCATCTCGCCCACCAGCTGGCTCAGGTCGACTTCCGTGACCACGAAGCGGCTCTTGCCGGAGTATGCGAGCATCTGGTTGGTCAGGTCCGTCGCTCGTTGAGCGGCCGCCTGAATGCGATCCAGGCATTCGAGGGCGGGGGACGAAGCTTCGAGGCGCAGTCGGGCAAGGTCTGCATTTCCAACGATGGCCACGAGCAGGTTGTTGAAGTCGTGAGCGATACCGCCGGCCAGGATGCCCAGGGACTCGAGCTTCTGGGTGTGCTGCATCTGCGCCTCATAGCGCCTGAGGCGGTTCTCGGCGTCGCGCCGCGCGGTGACATCGCGAGACGACACGAAGAGCGCTCGCTCACCCTCGAACGTCACGGCGGTGGCAGAGAGTTCCACCCAGCCGTCGGTACCGTCGAGGCGAACCAGGCGCTCTTCGAACGGAGCCAGGCTCGCGCCGCCTAGGATCTCCAACGATCGCTGTTTGAGCGCCTCGCGTCGGGTCGGGTCGAAGAAGTCGAAGACCCAGCGCCCCACGACGTCGGTGGGGGCTTCGGCGCGCACCAGATCGATGGCCGCTTGGTTTGCGAAGGCGATGCGCCCGGCGACGACGATGGAGATTGGATCGGGTGAGCGCTCCACCAGCTCCCGGTAGCGATTCTCGCTGCGCTGGACGCTTTCCTCCGCTTTTTTGCGTGCGGTAATGTCGAGGATCGTTACCAGCGCTCCGGTGGCGTCGCCTGTCTCTGGATCACGAACCGGCACGGCCTTGAACACTGCCCAGCTGAGTTGGCCGTTGGGATTGCGCACTCCGATCACCATCGGCGCTTGCTCCCGTCCCGTGAGCAGGGCCTGACTCACGGGATACTCTTCTGCGGGCAACGGGCTGCCGTCTTCGCGGATGGTCTCGGTGGCGAAGTCGTTGACGTAGCGCTGGGTGAGCTCGTCGTAGCTCAAGCCGAGGATGCGCAGAGCCTCGGCGTTGCCCATCCCGATGCTCCCGTCGAGCCCGACGAAAACGACTCCTCCCGGAACCGTATCGAGCAGGCGCTCGATCAGCTCCTCGCTGGCGCGCAGGTCCGCTTCTACGCGCTTGACCTGGGTGACGTCGACGACGGAGCCGACGACGGAGTCGCCGACGCGATTCGCGGACAGCAGGAGGCGACGATGCCGCCCAGCGCGGGTCACCGCCGTGATCTCGAAGGCTTTCACGCGGCGTTGGTCGCGCAGTAGATCGACTAGGGCTTTCCAGTCGCCCGGATCGGCGTATTGGGCGACGACGTCTTGGCCGAGCAACGCGTCGGCGCTCTCGTACTCCAGCATGCGCCACAGCGATTCGTTGACGAAGCTCAGTCGGTTATTTTCCGTGCGAAATACGCCTGCTGGCGACGTTTCGACCATCTCACGATAGAGCTGGGCCTCGCGTCGCAGCGCGGCGTGTTCGGCCGCCATGCGGATGCGACGCACGATTTCAGGGTCCTCTGCGACCCAGGTGTCGTCGAAGTCCAAGCTGGGCTCGTCGCCCGGAGCAGCGAGCTCGACGAGCCAGGCTCCGGGAAAGCGAGCTTTGAGGGTCTGGATGTCCTCATCGTGTCTGCACAACACGACGTCGGGAGCGTCAGCGGTCTGGCTGAGCTCGTGGCCAGAGCGCTTGAGCGCGCGCGCGAGCGGATCGCTGACCCGATCGGGGGCCCGACACAGAACGATCAAGCCTCAGCTCCCAGGATCGCCGCGCTCGGCACCGGCGATGGATGCGCGCGACCGGCCAGCGGCGCAGCTCGGATCTGAGCTAGGTCCTCGAAAGTCAACGGAGGCTCGGGAGGGGCGAGAGGGGAGCGCCAATGGAGCGCCAGAAGGTTTGGCAGCGATCTCAGCCTACTCAGCGGGTGGCGCGTTGGGCAACGCTTTGTAGGACGAGTGCCCGGGGCATTCGTCGAGTACGGGGGCTCTTGGGTGGGCGGTGACGCCCGACGTCAACGGGGTGGCGCTCGAGGGACCCACTCCCACGCCAGGGTGGCCAAACTGGCCGGATCGCCCAAGCTCGCGAATCTGGCCCAGCGTTTGCTTTGGTGCTCTGCGATGAACGCCTCCACCGCTGACTCCTGCGACTTCGTGGGCCGCCTGCTCGGCGGGCGCTATCACGTTCGGTCGCGACTCAACGGCGGTGGGATGGGGGTCCTGTTTCTCGCCTTCGATACCCGCACTGGGGACGACGTCGCCGTCAAGTTGCTCGCGCACGAGGTTGCCGCGAACCCTGAAGTGCTCGCTCGGTTCGCGCTGGAGGCGCACGCCTTGGAGAGCGTGAGCCACCCCAACGTGGTGCGTCTGCTCGATGCTTCGTTCGAGCCGGACGGCGATGCGTACCTGGTACTCGAGCTGCTCGAAGGCGAGAGCTTGGGGGACTTCCTCCATCGGCGAGGGGCCCTCGCTGCGGACGAGGTGGTTCGCTTGGTCTCGCAGATCGCCGAGGGCCTGGCGGCGGCTCACCGCGCAGGCATCGTTCACCGGGACCTCAAGCCTTACAACATCATGCTGACGGGTGCGCTAGAGCAGCAGGTGAAGCTGCTCGACTTTGGGATCTGCAAGGTCAAGGGCCGACCGATCACGCGTCACCAGGTCATCCTGGGCACGCCGGACTACATGTCCCCGGAGCAGGCCCAAGGGCACGCCGAGATAGCTCCCGCGGCCGATCAGTTCGCCCTAGGAGTACTCGCGTTCGAAATGCTCTCGGGGCATGTGCCGTTCGACGCCGAGGACCCCATGCAGATCCTGTATCGCATCGTGCACGAGCAGGCGCCCGACATCATGGACTTCGCTCCGTGGATCCCTGCGGAAGTAAACGCCGTCATTCATCGAGCGCTAAGCAAGCACCCATCCCAACGATTTTCCAGCGTGTTGGAGCTGGCCGCTATGCTGAGGGATACCGTGGCGGCCTGCGACGCGGCCTTCGATGAGGAAGAGCGTTCGAGCCACGCGCGGCTGCGGGTGATGACTCCGGATGTGCGGCGTGAGCTTCCTACACCTTGCGTCACCCCCTCCTGCCTGCCCTCGAGTGCCTCGCTGTCCTTGCTTCCCCGTGCCTCGGGGCCGCGGCTGGGTCAGGTGCTGGCGCGGGTGGTCCGAGCCGACACCTCACCTCCTCCGAGTGGTGTGGCCCGAACCGAGCCGTGTCCCCCACCCGTGCTCGGCGACCGAGAACGGCTGCTCGCTTGCTTCGATCTCCTCGAGGATCTGCTTGGAGGGGGGGGAGAGCCAGAAGTGGGTCTGTCGGATGAGCTGCGTCGCTGGCTGGGAGCCTTGCCGAGCTTTCTACCGGAACTCACCCGGGCGCGCTTCGGCCTGACGGGGCGCATCGAGTACCGCGCCCCGTTGTCTCACGCCGAGAATGTCGAACACGCCTACCTGCTCTCCAGGCTCGAGCGTGGGATGACGCCCGAAGAGGCTGTCGACGTCTCCGGGTTGCCCTGCGACCGCGCGCTCCGCCTGTTGGGGGAGCTCTGCGGAAAGGGCGCGGTCCGATTCTCCGCGGGTCATCCTGCGGCCTGATCAGCCCCGCTCGTGGAGAGTGGTGTAGGCTCGGCGACCATGAAGTCGCTCCTCGCTGCCACCCTGCTCAGTCTGGTCACCGCGTGCGCTGGGGCACCGCCGCCGGCCCCCGCGACGCCGCCAGCGCCACCATCGCCGGCCCCAGGCCCAGAGCCGACGGAGCCCGTCATGTCCGAGCCGGCCAGCATCATCCCGGAGCCCAGCGCTGCCTGCCAGAAGTTGGCCACACCGGTGCCCGCTGAAAAATGCCCCACGGAAATAGCTTCTGAAATCGGTGATCGACTCTCGAGTCCTACTCGGCTGTTGGCATGGGAGAGCTGCCCGGGCGTCGAACCGGGGTTGTTGAGGGCGCTCGTCGCGGAGCTGTCTCCGATCGAGTGCGCAGATGTGTTGGTGGAGCCGGGGCCGAGCTCGGGAACACCTTCACCCGAGATCCGTGAGCTACTCACGGGCCTGGGAGTCGCCGCTCGACTCGCTCGGCTCGCAGGAGATCCACCGCGCCTAGAGCCCCCCTACGACAAGGCCCGGTTCTCCGACTTCCTGTCATCGCGCCTCGCACCATGGATTCTGGCGCAAGCCAAGGCCGTCGACGGCCTCTCCAAGCAGGGCGCGGCGCTGCACGGCTATGCGATGGGCGTCGTCGCCATCCAGGCGGGCCTGGCGGACCTGCGGATGGTGGAGTTGATGCGCCAGACGAAGCTACCCGAGGAGATGGAGGGCGACGCAGAGGTGGAGGAGGTCTACTTCGCCGCTCTGGATCAGGCGCTCGAGCCTCGCAAGCAGCGCGGGAGGGACGCGGCGCTGGTTGGGCTGCGACGCTTCCACGAAGTTGGAGCGATCGCCGATGCGCGCCTGGCGAGCGCTCACCGCCTGCTCTCATTGCTGTACAACGGTCGCCGCATCGACCGCCTCGAGCGCCTCATGCTGCCCAGCGTCGACGCCAGCGATGCTCGGCCCTACGCGGCTACGTTGCCGACGTATTATGCGGGGAAGCTTATCCCTGAGGAAAAGCTGCGAGAAGACATCGGAGCACTGTCCGAACATGGCTTGCCGGTGTCGCTCCAGCAAGGCGTCGAGGCGCCTGGGGCGAAGCTCCTCACCCCCGAAAAAACACTCGCGTACGCCCTCGGCCTAGCCCACCTCGGCCAGCGCTACTTCACTCGCGCGGATTTCGAACGCGCGGGCAAGGTCGGAAAGGCGATCGTCCGTGACAAGACGTTCGGGGCCCGAGCCAAGCTCCTGGTCGCCCTCGGTGAGGCGCTGGCAGGCGCGCCCGACGACGCCGCCAAGATGATGCTCGCGGGATTCGGTCGATACCAACCCAACACCACCGCGCTCGACGCGCTCGGCAAGGGCCAGGGAGAGATCGCCGGCATGGCGGCCTTCGACGCGGCGTTTCTCCTCGAGCTCGCGGCGCCAGAAGCAGCTGACGAGAGTTACTGGCGCGACCTGAGCAAGCGCTACGCCGCAGCACAGAAGCGGCTCAAGGGTGAGTCCGCCGCGCGAGCCAAGCAGCGCGCCGAGGCAGCCAAGCAAACCGCTGACAGCATCGCGGAAAAGACGAAGGGCGCCGCGGACAAGGCGAGCGGCAAAGCTCACTGACCGTCGAAGCTGAAGCCAACCCGCAGCCCACCTCGGAAGAAGTGGGCGCGCTCGCGCGCGCCGCCCTCCGGGTAGAACTCATAGGCGACGGCGAAGCCTGCCCACGGCAGCACGTTGCGGGTACGCAGCGCCCACAGGCCGATGCCGAGCCCCACGCGACCCCCAAAGCTCACGTTGCCGTTGTCTGCCTGAAACAGGCTCACCCCCGCGGTCTCCAGCTCGTAGTGCCAACTCCCGTTGCGAACTCGGAACACGACGGGTACCGCAGGGAAATAATTCAGGACGAACTCTGATGGATTCGTCTTTGGCTTGAGCATCGCGCCACCGCCGAATTCACCCCCGAACAGCAGGGTGAGTGGCCCGCCGAAGTTCTTTCCCGCGAGGATACGGCCTGCGCCACCACCGCCGTAGGTCCAGCTGCCCTCGGTTTGGCGCACCTGGAGCACGCCACCCGTCTCGAGGTTCAGCGTCCAGCTGCCGTTGTCCGTCTGCCTTCCGGTGAACTCCGGGTCAGGCTCGATCCAGAACGGGCAATCGGACTCGGCGCCGTCCAAGGTCGCCTGGAGCAACTGGAGCGCGCGCGCGGCGTGGAGGGCCTCTTCGGTCTCGTCATCCAGCTCGTGGCTTCGCTCGAACGCAGCGCGAGGATCTCCGGCGTGCTTGGCCTGCCGCTCTACCTCGACCAGCGCGGCTCGCCGCGCGCTCAGGGGAGCGCGACACACGCTCTCGAGCAGAGTCGGATACGCCTCGTCTATTTCGTGTTGGTCGAGGAACCAACCGCTGCCTTCTTGAGACTCCAGGATGCGCTCGAGGTCCAGGAGCAGGCCACGAGTCGCCGTGTCCTGCTCGCCAGGCAGCGTCTCGGCGCCGCCGGCTTCCGTGGCCCGGCTGCTCTGCGCGAAGCAGGCGCTGGCTCCAAAGCAGCCCGCGACGAGTGCCCATCGAACGACCCCCGCGGGCAAACGACGCGGCTTGGTGTAGTGCGATCCCATACAGCATTCTTGGCCTGTGACCGCGAGCCCCCGAAGGCAACCCCCAATCTCCGACGCGCGCGCGAAAACCCAAGGTTGACATCAACCTGTGGGAGCCCGATATCGCGGCCCCATGCTGGCTGCGCGAATTCACACCTACGGCCCGCCGAGTGTACTCCAGGTGGAAAACGCCTCGGAGCCTCAGTGCGGGCCGCGGGACGTCTTGATCGAGGTGCACGCGAGCAGCGTAAATCCCGTCGACTTCAAGATCCGTGCTGGTTACCAGCGCGGCGTCATCCGCTACCGCTTGCCCTGGACGCTGGGGCTCGACGTCTCCGGCGTGGTCGTCGAAGTGGGCGCGAAGGTGAAGCGTTTCCGTGGGAGATGAGGTCGTCAGCTCACCGACCCACCGCAGGCAAGGTTGTTACGCTGAGTACGTCGCGATCGACGAGGCCATGGTGGCCCACAAGGCGCCGCGGCTGACGCATCAGGAGGCGGCGAGCTTGCCGCTGGTGGCTTTGACCGCCTGGGAGGCGCTAATCAAGTTTGGTCGGCTGGAGCCCGGGCAACGGGTGTTCGTCCAAGCGGGTGCTGGAGGCGTGGGCAGTGTTGCGATTCAGCTGGCGAGGCACTTCGGGGCCTCCGAGGTCGCAGCCACCTGCAGCACGCGAAATGTCGAGCTGGTGGAGTCCTTGGGGGCCACGCGGGTAGTCGACTACACCAAACATGAATACGACGAAGTGCTGAGTGACTACGACATCGTCCTGGACGCGCTCGGTGGCGAGCACAAGGAGCGCGCCTTCGCTGTGCTGAAGCAGGGCGGCGCGCTAGCGTCCATCGTCGCGGGGATCCCCACGGCAACGGAAAAGTACGGGCCGAACCTCGGCGTGCTGGTGGCTGGGTGGCAGATGCTGAGCTTCAGCGTGCGCGCGCGGTTCAAGGGCAAGCGCGCGGCAAACCTGGTCAAGAAGTGCGACGGCGAGTTGCTCGGGCGCATCATGAACCTGGCCGAGGACGGTAACCTCAACCCGCTGATTGACCGTGTGTTTCCCCTAGAGCAGATCGCTGAGGCTCACCGCTACGCGGAGACGGGCCGCGCTCGCGGTAAGATCGTGATCCAGGTGCGGCGCTGATCGCCCGCGGCCGGTCAACCTTCGTTGACCAGCTGAATCACGCGGTGGGCCCAGCGCTCGACCATGTCCTGCCAGCCGAGCAGCTTCACCAGCGCCTGTCGCTGAGCCAGGCTCTGAATGCGCTCGTGGCGCAGCTCGCGCAGCATGCTGACCACCGTGCTGAGCGGGGCGATGCGTCGGATCGCGCTCGGCAGTGAGCGCCGTGTGACCTCGGCCAACACGACCAGCGCCGACTCGCCATCGGGGGGCGTCATACGCAGCTGCTCGTCGACCCGTTGGATCACCTTGATCGTTCGCTGGATGTCGCGCCAGCTGACACCCTCGGGGTACCAGGCCTCCCAAGCCCGATCCATGCATGCATGCAGCTGCGGGCTCGGCGGCTGGCCTCCCTGAACGCAGTACTCCAAGGAACCTGACAGCTCCCGCGCGCGCTGCATCCAGGGCGGCGCTCCCGGAGGCAGAGGTGGCAGCACCGGCGCAATATCCGGATTGGAAATTCGGTGCTCCGCGGGCATCGGAACCGGCGAAGGAGGAGGAGGCGGCGCAGCAGCGAGCTCCCGTGGATCCATCACCGGCGTCTTCCCCATCGGTCGCGAGTCGGAGCCTGGGCTACTGGTGGGTTCCCCGTACTGCAGCGTTCGACCCGGATCTTTCACTCCACAATCGTTACACGTCGCCCGTCACCAAGTCGATGCCCACAGCGCAAATGCCGGGATCCTACGAGCTTCCCTCGGATCGCCCGAGCTTGGTGGCGTCAGTCGCCAGCAAGCCAGGGGCGGGGGTGAGGCGCGCTAGGCGTACATCGACCCCAACCTACGCGTCGGTTGCCTCGCCGCTCGCTGGAGTGTCGCCGGCCTTCGAGCTGTGAAGCTTCTTCGACTCCCGGAGGATCGCCAGCGCGAGCACTAGCCAGAGCGCGACCATTACCAGGTTGCAGATGGCGAACGTGCGCAGCGGCAACGCGAGCCAGGTGACGAGGATCAACACCAACAGGCCGCTCAGCACGTCACCGCTGCGCACGAAGAAGGTATCGACTGCCTGCTTGGCTTTGTATTTCACGTCCGCGGTGGTCGGTAGCCAGAGCAGTTGCCGCGCGGTGTTGTTGATCGAGTAGTCTGAGGAGTTCTCCGCGGTCTTGCCGATGCGCACGACGGCCAGCACCGGGAACAACGCGATCGCGATGCCGCTAGTCAGCGCGATGAACGGCACCGTCAGTAGCGCCGCCTTCACGCCTCCATACTTCACCAGCCGTGAGACCACGAAGGCCTGTAGCGTGACGCCGATCAGGTTGACCCAGAAGAAGAACTCGGCGTACATGCCACCGATGTGCCTGCCGACTTGATCCGCGGGGATCTCGCCGGCCTCGGCGAGCGCCTTCGCCGACGCGCTGAACAGGCTGCTCAGGATGTACTCTCCGTTGGTGTTCGCCATGGAGAACGCCAGCGAGAAGAAGGCGATCAGGGTCAAGTAGCGACTGGACAGCACCAGGGAGAAGCCCCCGCGGGAGTCGGCTCGCGCCTCTTTCTCACCCCCAGCCTCGGCTGCCTTGGCTGCTGCCATGGCTTCTTCTGCGGCCGCAGCGGCTTCGCGACTCTTGCGGTTCACGACGTAGGCGAGCTGCGTCAGGCCCGCGCAGGCGGCCAACATCACGCCCGCCACCACCAGGTTGGGATACAGGCCGATGGCTGGGAGCAACACGCTGGAGATCTTGCTGCCGGCGACGCTGCCTAGAGACGCCCCGAGCCCGAGCAACGCGAAGAGGCGCTTACCTTGTTCCTCGGTGTACTGGTCATTGGAGAAGGCCCAGAACTGAGCGACGGCCATCATGTTGAAGATGCCGATCCAGACGAAGAATACGAGCCCCATCTGCCCGCGTATCCATGCGGAACTGCTTCCGAGCCAGAATAGCAGCAGGTGAGAGGCGAAGAACAGAGTGACGCTGACGACCAGGCGGTTGCGCTTCACGCGGTTCGCGAAGGCGCTGTACGCTGGCAC
>JAUILJ010001041.1 GCA_030433055.1 Polyangia bacterium | reverse complement strand
TGAGGGGGGTGATCGGTTGCATGGTTCGATTCTTCCTCGTTGCGAGCATTGCTTACGAAAGCAATGCTTACCTAGTCCGTTCTGGGTCCAGGTCAATCCTCACCCCAACGAATGTGAGCGGTGCTTGTTCCCTAGGCCTCAGGAAGATCGCCCGACGGCTCAACAATCGAAAGTCTGCGTTCACGCTCTCCTGGCGTGAGTCGCCTTGTTTGGCAGCCTCTGACGCTGCGAAAATGACGCCACGTTGTGTGGCGAGCTTGGAGCACCCTGTGACCGATCCAGAACCACAAATTGTGAACCCCTCCGCCCCGACGCCTCCGGTTTCCAAGCCTGTCGCGAAACCCCCGCTGAGAGAAGCCCTCGTGCAGGCGACCCTTGAGCTGGTGGAGGAGGTTGGCCCGGCAGCGGTCAGTGTGCGCGAGGTGGCTCGCCGTGCTGGAGTATCGAGCGGCGCGCCGTTCCGCCACTTCCCCGACAAGTACGCCCTGATGGCGGCAGTCGCTGAAGAGGGGGTTCGGAGGCTGAACGAGGTCACGGAGGCCGCGGTCGGCGATCTGGCCGAGCGGGATCCGCTCGAAGCATTTCGTCAGGCCGGGATCGCCTACATTCGCTTCGCCGTGGCACATCCCGCGCATTTTCGGGTGATTTGCGTGCCGGAGTACGCAGCCTACTCTCAGACGCTGCGCGATGGCCTGCGCAAGGGCCGAGACCAACTCAAGTCCCTGATCATCGCTGCCCAGAAGCGGGGCGCCATCATCCAGGGAGATCCTGAGAACATCATGCTCGCGGCGAACGCCATCATCTACGGCGTGGCGCGCATGTTCGTAGACGGCCAGATGCAGGCCGAGGGGATTGGCACGGAGCTCGCGGAGGAAACCGCGTCGACCCTCACAGACCTCCTGGGTCGAGGTATCGTGGAGCCCGCGCACTTCGCACAGGGCTGCTGACACAGGGCCGCGCCGGCCGGGGTGAGAACTGAACCGACGGCATGCAGGCGATTGCCTGTTTTTGACCGCTTGCATGCTACACCCCGGCCCATGAGCGTGAGCAGTGCGCTCGCTTCAGGGTCCGTCAGAGAATGAGTCAGGAGGAGCAGAAGAACCTGCCACCAGAAGGGGAGCAGGACGGCGCCGGTGCAGAGTCCGGCGTGGCGCCTTCGACCATCGAGGGGCCACCACCCACCGCTCGCTCCGGCGTCCCCGACACCGCGCCGGACCCGAAGGCGCTGAACACGCTGGTGGCGATCGCGCCGGCGACGCGTCGTGAGTCCGACGACGCCGCAGTGATGAGCTTGCGACCCACCGAGCAAGACATTGGTGCCGCGCGGCAACCACTCAAGCGAGTGACGATGCTGCGCCCGGGGGACAGCGCCGAGCCTCCCAGTGATCCCGCCCAAGCGTACATCGGCTGCGTCATCGACGAGCGCTATGCCATCGAGTCCGTGCTTGGGAAGGGCGGGATGGGAGTCGTGTACCGTGCGCGACATCAGGTGATCGACAAGCTGATCGCGATCAAGATTCTGCTGCCCAACTTCGCGACGGATCCGGAAGTCACCGAACGCTTCGTCACCGAGGCGCGATCGGCGTCCGCCATTGGCAACAGCCACATCGTGGACATCACCGACTTCGGCGAGCTGCCAGACGGCTCGACGTACTTCGTCATGGAGTACCTGGACGGCAAGCCGCTGGGACGGGTGATTCGTGAGCAGGCACCGCTATCACAACCGCGAATCGTGCATATCGGTCAGCAGATCGCCCGCGCGCTGGGGGCCGCGCACGCTGCCCAGATCGTGCATCGTGATCTCAAGCCCGACAACATCTTCGTGCTCGATGGCGACAACGGCCCGGACTACGTCAAGGTGCTCGACTTTGGCATCGCGAAGGTCGCGCGTGGGCAAAACAAGATCACGCGCGCGGGGACCATCTTCGGGACGCCCCACTACATGTCGCCGGAGCAAGCGTCGGGGTCCGACGTGGACGCTCAGAGCGATATCTATTCCCTGGGGATCTTGCTGTACGAAATGGCGACCGGCGAGGTGCCCTTCGACTCAGACAACCCCATGGGGCTGCTCACGCAGCACATGTTCACGCCGCCGCCACCGCCCAGTCGCTTCAACCCAGAGATCAGCCCGGGCCTGGAGGCGGTGATCCTCAAGTGCCTGGCCAAGGAGTCCGAGCATCGCTTTGGCAACATGGCGGCGTTGGGTCTGGAGCTGGAGTTCTTGGCCAAGGGGGTCGACCCGCAGTGCCTGGAGGAACTCAGACGCTTCCCCGAACGGTTCAAGTTGGACGAGGCGTGGGCGCGCCAGCGCTTCGGGCGGCGCGGCGGGGCTGGGCGGGTGATTCTGGTCGCGGTCGTTGCCTTGCTCATCGGTGCAGGCGCC
>JAUILJ010001040.1 GCA_030433055.1 Polyangia bacterium | reverse complement strand
CACTGGCTTGCTCGTCTCGCTCATGGAGGGGCACGAGTACGAGGCGCTACGGATTGAAGAGCTGCTCGAGCGCGCCGTGCAGCACGGCATCGACGTTGTGCGATTCCCCATCCGCGATGTGTCGGTGCCACCCGCGGACGCGATGCCGAGGTGCGCGGACCTCATTGATCAGGTCGTCGCAGCGATGAGAAGCGGCCGCACCGTAGTGGTTCACTGTCGCGGTGGCCTGGGACGCTCAGGAGTCGTCGCAGGGTGCGCGCCGACTGCGCTGGGAATGGATCCGTCGCAAGCGATTACGCGGGTCCGGGAGGCTCGACCAGGTGCGGTAGAGACTCGAGCGCAGGAGGCGTGGGTGAACGCGTTTCGAGCCCATCTGGCCGAAACTGGTGCCCTCACCCCAGCACTAGGTCGGAAGGGGCATCCGGCGGAAATCCGGCTTCTCTCATCGGATAGCCACGAGCGTCCCGACGTCGCGAAAGCGGCTACTGGCGACTTCCTTGCGGTTCCGCTGGATCTGACAACGCACGAGCTCAGTTATCTAGCGCATCTGCTCAACGGCTACGACATAGCCACGGAGCACGCCGACACAGATGCTTCCAACGTGCGAGACCTGCTGCGCGAGCGCTTTCGTGCCACTGGGCGATGGGAGGGGAGCACTGTTGAACTGCTCGCCGGATTCTTCATGGTGGTTCGGGGCTGGCGCTGGGCCTGCGACTTCCCGACGGACGGCAGTGACGCACATCGTGAAGCACTGGGAATCTTCGAGGCCTTGCAGCAGCGCCTGCAGTCCGATCCTGGGGAAGTGATCTTCCTTCCAGCGAAACCCTAGTCCGGTTGACTGTAGAACACCGCGTCCACCAGCGCTGTGCGGGCCTGCCACATTTTCGCTTGCTTCTGATCTTCGGGTTCAGGGGCGACGAACCACGGCCGTTCCCACAACCATTGGATCAGCTGCAAGTACCGTGGACGCGTAGCGGGCTTGTACCCGAAGACACGTTTGATCTGCTCGAGGTTCCCTCCATTAACCGCCAGGAAAAGATCGGGCCGCTTTGCAGCTAACAGACGTGTCGCGGAACTCAGCCCAACGCCAGGAACTTCCATCACGTCGGATAGGTACCGTGCTGCTAGGTCGAGACTGACCGCACCCTCTGGGGGAATGCGATCTATGTGTGGAGCGATAGTCCGGGGCTTGTGTTCCGTTAGGTGCATGAACGTACCCGCCGGGCCTGAGCTTCCAAAGTACCCAGTCGAGTCCCCCCAACCAGCAACCAGCTTCCTGTCCTCAACGGGCATCGAGGCAAAGCCCCGACTTGCCCCGAACGCCCGCGCACAGTCCTCGGCCTCTTGGAGGTATGACCCCTCCCCAGCCACCCGCACGCGGGCTTCCTGGCTCTCGATCAGGGCGCAGTAGTCCGCCCAACCTACGTCGAGCTGGGCGGGGTGAGTGACCTCGGAGTCCTCTGAGCGTGGCAGACCGGGAGGCTTGGGGCGTGCCCAATATTCCTTCTCATACTGAGCAAACCAGGCGGCGCTCAGCATCACCCGACTTCGGTGCTCCCACTCGTGGTCCATGAACTCCAGGAGGTCACCGATCGGTGCATCGCTGGTGGCTCCGCCGAGCAAGACGTTTAGTTCGGTGTTGAGCCCGAAACCGCCGCGCGTGAGGTTGCTGGAGCCAACGACGGCGCGTGCAGCCTGCCCCTTCGTCCCAATCAGCAGCTTCGGGTGATACACCCCGCCAGCGCCCGGACCAACGCGTAGTACCTCGTTGTCGACGGTTCGTAGGTTCCAGAGAGCGCGCAACGCATGAGGCTCTGTCTGCGCGAAATGGCAACCGATCACCGCTCGCCGCACCTTCTCCAGCGGAAGCGCGCCCCAGTGCTTCGCCTTGCCCTTACTCGAGGTGATCCACGCGTACGCAAGGTCGATAGACGTCGCCCAATCACAGACCTCCTGAAGCGCGTTGAAGGTGTCCTCGGGTGTCGCCAGGATTCGCACATCCACCATGGAACCTGGAGGGTAGGCGACGCTGACGACAACAACCAGCGCTTGCTGCAGCCGCACGGAATCCATTCCAGTCCCGTGAGAGACCTGCTACCCATCGCACAATGGCCAACCTGCCGCCCATCACACGCGATGACGTTGATGACGCTATCGAGCACATGCGCTCCTTCGGGATCCCAAAGAACCGCCGCTCGACGAAGTTCTGCCTGGTGGCAGGCAGTGATCACTTGCCGCCGAAGTACGTGCTGACGCTGGCCGCAAAGCGCTCCCTCGGACGCGAACTGGATCCGTCGGAGTTCTATGGGGGAGTTCAATCCAACGGGCTCCTGAAAGAGCTCGGATTCAAAGTGCGCACCTGCAATTGCGGGGGTGAGATCGCGT
>JAUILJ010001039.1 GCA_030433055.1 Polyangia bacterium | reverse complement strand
CCACTCGGCGACCCAGATGTTGCTGTCGCGCTCTGACGTGATCATCGTCGCGTCCGTCAGCTGCATTTACGGCATCGGTTCGGCAGAGAGCTACCAGGGGCTCTTGATCCAGATCGAGCGTGGGCAGGAGATGCGCCGCGACGACCTGTTGCGGCGTCTCGTCGACATCCAGTACGAACGCAACGACATCGATTTTCATCGCGGCTGCTTCCGAGTGCGGGGTGACATCGTAGAGATCTTCCCGGTGTACGAGGAGGCGCTTGCTATCCGTGTGGAATTTTTCGGCGACGAGGTAGAGTCGATCAGCGAGGTGGATCCTCTGCGTGGCCGAGTGCTGGGCAGCCTGGACAAGTACTCGGTGTTTCCAGGGTCGCACTACGTCACTCCCCAACAGCACATGCGTCGCGCCATCGAAGCGATCCGCGCCGAGCTGCGGGAGCGCCTGGAGTTCTTGGACAAGGAGGTGCGCTTCCTCGAGAAGCAGCGCCTCGAGCAGCGTACTCAGTACGACCTGGAGATGCTCGAGACGATGGGGTTCGTACAGGGCATCGAGAACTACTCGCGCCACCTGTCAGGGCGTGAACCCGGCGACCCGCCTCCGACCCTGATCGACTACTTCCCTGACGACTTCTTGCTGGTGATCGACGAGAGCCACCAGACGGTGCCTCAGGTCGGCGCGATGTACCGCGGCGATCGTTCCCGCAAGGAAACATTGGTAGACTTCGGGTTTCGGCTCCCGAGCGCCATGGACAACCGCCCGCTGAAGTTCGACGAGTTCGAGAAACACATGAAGACCGTGCTCTTCGTGTCCGCGACGCCTGGCGACTACGAGCTCACGCACAGTGATGGGGAGCCGGTAGAGCAGCTGATTCGACCCACTGGGCTCATCGACCCGGAGATCGAGCTGCGTCCGGTCTCTGGTCAGGTCGACGACTTGCTCGAAGAGATCCGGCTACGCGTGGAAGCCAACGAGCGCGTGCTCGTCACGACGCTCACCAAACGCATGGCGGAGGACCTCACCGAGTACTACGCGGAGCTGAACATCCGCGTGCGCTACCTCCACTCGGACGTCGAGACCCTGGAGCGCATCGAGCTGTTGCGCAGCCTCCGCGCTGGCGACTACGACGTGTTGGTCGGAATCAACCTGCTGCGCGAGGGACTGGATCTGCCCGAGGTGAGCCTGGTCGCCATCCTCGACGCAGACAAGGAGGGCTTCTTGCGCTCGGCGAGGTCTCTGATTCAGACCATCGGGCGCGCCGCCCGTAACTCCCGAGGCAAGGTCCTGATGTACGCTGACCGCATCACCCCCTCGATGAAGTTCGCCATCGACGAGACGAACCGCCGCCGCGCGATCCAGGAGGCCTACAACACCGAGCACGGCATCACCCCGGAAACGATCAAGCGGGCGATCCTCGAGGTGAGCCCGAGCGCTGGCACCAGCGATTACTACGCGGTTCCCAAGGGACCCAGCAGGAACAAGGACGCAAAGGCCGGCTCACCCGCTGACGAGGTGGCGCTCGCGGAGCGCCTGGAGGAGCTGCGTCAGGAAATGTTCAGCGCGGCCGAGAACCTGGACTTCGAGAAGGCGGCGCGCTGCCGAGACGAGATCAAGCGCATCACGGGCAACTCCCCTGGCGACGAGCCTGCGAGTGGACCGCGCTCGCGAGGGCCACAGTCTGCCGCGGCTTCGAGTCGCCCTCGTGGCAAAATGGGCAAAGGCGGGCCCGCCTCGTCCAAGCCGAGCTCCCGCGGGGCGCGGCGAGGAGCGGCCCCGTCGAGCAGAGGCCGCAAGCGTCGCTAGCGAGCACCGGTTCCGGACGGATCTCTCAGTGGCCAGTGGGGGTGCCAGGGGCGGGCGCGCTGAAAGGCTTGCGCGGCCTCCAGCACCAGCTCATCGCGCTGCAGGGGGCCGACGATCTGCAATCCCACGGGCAACCCGGCGTCGGAGAGCCCGGCGCGGACCGTCGCCGCGGGATTCCAGGAGAGGTTGAACGGGATGGTGAATGACGCGACGCTGGCCACGCGCTGCAGACGACCTTCCGTTTCCGCCGGGAATGGCCCTTTGGCCGGTGGAGGGTCGTAGGGCACCGTCGGCGTCAGCAGGAGGTCGTACTTGCCAAATAGTTCTGCCACCCACTTCGAGAGCTGCGCGCGGCGCCGCGCGGCTTCGCCCCACCACTCGAGGTCCAGCCCAGTCTCCGCCATACGGATCGTGCGCAGCACCGAGCGCTGGAGCAGCTCCTCGTTCCGCTTGAGCTGGGGGGCCAGATGCGATCCCAGCTCGAACGCGCCGATCAGCCCCCAATCTGCGCCGAGCTCTGGTGGCCCACCTTCGATCTGCTCCACGCTATGGCCGTGGGCTTCGAACACGCGCACGGCCTCGGAGA
>JAUILJ010001038.1 GCA_030433055.1 Polyangia bacterium | reverse complement strand
ATCCGCGCGGAGTACGAGCCCATGCTCTCGCAAAACCCCATGAAAGTGAGGGTTTTGCGAGAGCACGATCTGGTGCGAGTCTGCGCGGGCACGGTGGTTGTTGATTGGCAGGGTGTTATTCAACACCCTGCTCGCTCCAGGCTCAGCCGAACTGACACTTCGTGATCAGCAAGGGGGGGGAGGCCGAGCGCAAGCTACGTAGCGCCACTTCACAGTGCGTGAGTCACGCCCAAACAGGCTCGCACACCAACGTTAAAGTATCGCTTGAGCTATCCCGAAGGTTCCCTTGAAGACACTTTGGACTTCGAATGGGCAGAACCCCCGTCGCACACGTCTAACGAGGGACGCGCTCGCGGCATTGCGCTGCGTTTCGCACACCACAATCTCCAGGCCACGATCTCCACACGACAATCAGAGTGCCGAGTTCTTCTGCCACTACCCGCGATGCGGCTGTTCCCAGCGCCGCTGCGACCACGGACCAGCTGCAGCGTGCGATAGCAGCAACGCCGCACTCGATCGAGGCGCGCTCGAACGCACTCCTCGATCACCGCGACGTGAGCAGTCGGCGCACGCCAGGCACCTCAGCCGTGCACACGAAAGAACCTTCTCGCGTTCTCGCGCGTTTGTTCGCTAACCCCTAGCCGAAGGTGCGCGGCGGCGCCTCTTCGCGTAGGCTTGTACATGACGCCACCCATGCTCCAGACCAACACTCACACGCAGTGCACCAGCTCAAGGGATGCTCGCGTGTCGTGTCCATCGCGCTCGGCTATCCCGGGGCGGACGCGCTTGGGAGGAGCCCACGGGTCAAGCGGCTTTCCAACGAAAAACGCCCGCGGAGCTGCCGAGCCCACGTCTCCCAGCGCATCACGCGGAGCGGCGGCTACCCTACTTAGCCGCCTACCAAGGAGGTCACGATGAGGATGTTTGGCTTCATCGGCAATCGCCAGGATCTGGGTGCTCGAATCCTCGAGCTAACACCAGCGGTGCTTCGCATGGAGGCGCCCAAGGGGCAGCCGCTCGGCTGGGGCATCGGGTTTTATCAATCGGGAGAGGTGCTCCTCAGGCGCCGACCTCTAGACGAGCGACCCGTCATCGATCTCATGGAGGTCACGCACGGCGTAAAGAGCGACGTCCTGATCGGCCATGTGCGGATGCCCACGATCGGGAATCTCCGCACAGAAAATACTCACCCGTTCCGTTACCGTCAGTGGCTGATGGCGCAAACCGGTACCATCGCGGGCTTCGACCGTGTGCGGGAGCGCATGCTCGAGTCCCAGCCCGAGTTCCTACGCAGGAACGTCCGAGGCGACACTGACAGCGAGTGCTTCTTCTATCTGTTCCTGTCCTTCCTCCACGACGCCGGGCACCTAGACGACGAGTGGGTGAACCCCGAGCACGTGCGTGCAGCGCTGCGGTCCGCGACCGCGCTGGTCGACCGGCTGACCGCCGAGGTGGGTGAGCCAGAGAAGCGCGGTGACCTCTTGCTCACGAATGGAGAGCAGCTGTTCGCGGTTCATCGGGGGGACGGAATGGCCCTCCGCCGTATCGAGGGCAAAGCGGAGGTCGAAGAGCTGTTCGGCGAGGATCGTCTGGCCTCAGGTGGGATCCCGGCAATCGAGACCACGCGCTTCTACGTGGTGAGTTCGGGTGTCCCGGACCTGCCGGACCGCTGGGAACGAGTAGAACAAGACACCATCCTCACGCTGTCACGCACGGAAGACCCCGAGCAGGAGCCGCTGTAGTAGTATCCCGGCGTGCTCTGCTCCCTCCGGCTGTGGCGCTCCACTAGGCTGCACGTGCCGCGTTTGCGGCTGACTCGAACCACCCTTTGCTTCGTGGGAATCTCGCTCGGCAGCGCGTTGTCGATTCTGGGTTGCGCCAGCTCTGGCCCCCCCCACTTTCGGACCGTCTCCAGCTTCGACGCGGACGCGGAGCGCCACGCGGCTGGGGTCTCCGTCGACCCAGTCAGCGAGCTGCCCCCGAGCGAGGATCGGGCAAGCACCAGCTCTGGCGTGGTTGTGCTGAGCACTCCGGCCGACCCCGCCCAGGGCCGCGAATCCGTGCGCCGGTTTTTCCGTGCGGTGGTGACTGAGTCGCTCGATGACCTGGAGGCGGAGCTCGGGGACCACGCGCAAATCCAGCTGAGCTCCGGGGCACGCCTCCCCGTCGGTGCCTTTTGGCGCCAGCGCTTCGCCACGCTGGACTACGCGGCGCTCGCGGGGTCTCCGCTGTTCAGGGACCGCGACATCGAGACGTATCGTGGCTCCGATCTGAAGCAACTGGGGAGCCGACGGCGTTTCCCCATCGCTGTTCCGGAGGACGCCGTCCTGGTCAAGGTGAAGCTGTCCATCACCCGCAGCGGTCGCGTCCGCATCTTCGCTGATGAGAT
>JAUILJ010000127.1 GCA_030433055.1 Polyangia bacterium | reverse complement strand
CCTTTCGTTGCCCTGTACCCATCGACGAGCGCGCCCAGCTTCGGGACGACGTTGCCGCTGTGGGGGTAGTATCCGCAGTTCTTCCCGAAGAAGGCGAAGCCCGCGGCGACCTTTCCGTTCGGCAAGCGGAAGGCCGGCATGTTGTAGCTGATCGTCTCGGTCGCCTCCGGAAGCAGTACGCGGAGCTGCGCACAGAGCCGCGTGAGCGTGTTGCGCGCGGTAGGGTTCTCGATGCCCGCGAGGTAGGCGTCGATCGGGCTCTTCGCAGAACCAGCGCGCGTCGATTTCTTGGGAGCCTTGGCTGGCGCGGCGTCACGCGCGCGCTTTGAGTAGGTCTTGGCGGTGAGCGTCTTGAACGACCTGCGGACGATGCCCTTCAGCACGCGCTGGTCGACCTTGCTGAGATCCTTGATGTAGAGACAGCCGACGCCCGTGGTGTGGGGCCCGAGCTTCTCGAGCGCCGCCTCGTGGTAAGCGATGCCGTCGAGCAGGTAGATCGTGGTCGCCGCCTTGCGTGGCGAGAAGCCTGCTGCTGGCGCCGTGCCCTTGCGACCGCTGTCGTATTCGTAGGAGTACTCGCCGAAGCCAACGATCGATGAACCGCTCATCGTCGGTTCCAGGCCCGTCGCCTCACGCATCAGCTTGAGCAGCGCCAGCGCGTCGCGGCGTCGCCCAGCGGGCGTGACGGTATCGAGAAAAGCTCGGAGTTCCGGAGTGGTTTTCGTTGCCACGAAGCAACGGTACTCAGCGATCGGGCGTCGCGTCTACCGCCACCGAGGGTGCACGCTGGTGAAGAGGTCCCAGCTACAGGAGCCCCGAACGTATGAAGGCCCACCAGAGGGAAACGCGACGCGATCACCGCCCCTCCCACCACGCCCACGCGAAGCCCACTGCGAAAGCCACCTCGACAATCGCCGGGACGACGATGCCGGAGCTCACTCGGCCAGCCCGGCGCTCGTAGAGCCCGAGGCCCGCGAGCAACGCGCTCGCCACGCTCATGCCCAGGCAGACCGCCGAACGCAGATCCGAAGGGGCAGCCGTTCGCCCGAGGAAGAACATGAGCGCCAGCCCAAGGTAAAGGGCACCGATCCGGCGCCCCAGGATGAGCGGGCCATCAGTCACCTCGATGCCCCATTGTTTCAGCACGGATGCGCTGGCGAAGAGGAACCGAAGGCCTAGGACACACCCACCAACGACCATCACGTACGACATGATCGCGAAGGTCATCGACCTTCTCCGTCTGTCGAGCGAACGCGGCGCGGGCTAAGCGCCGCACGTGTGGTCATCACAGGCCCCCTGCCCGTCCAAGGGCGACAAACAGGGCGAGCAGCGCGAGGAGCCCCGGAGCCAGCGCAGGCTCCTTGAGATCGAGGTGCGTCTTCACGGCACCGATCATCAGCACCACGAGACACACCGCAGCGATCGGGGTGAGGATCGGCAAGATGCCGGTGCCATGCGGAACGACGAGACCAATCGCGCCGAGCACCTCAGCAAGGCCAAGGAGCTTCACGTTGCCGGCGCTCCACGTCTTGGCCCACTTCATCTTCTCCATGAGCTTCGCTCGAGGCGTCACGAGCTTGATCGCGCCAGCGCTGAGCATTGCGAACGCGAGGAGTCCAGAAGCTATCCAGAGAGCGAGGTGCATTTGCGTTCCATCCTTGTCGAGGCGATGCGATGCGGGCGCGACGAAACCCAGCGGTTGGTTCATCGACATGGATAGGGCGCTGCCTTCGAACGCTCCATAATGGAACGGCCAGAATAGTTTATGTATCGTCCACGGATGTCCTCCGATCCACTCGACCCGCTCGCAGAGGTGCTTGCACTCTTGCGACCCGAGGCGGTGCTTGCCGCGGAGCTACGTGCGTATGGTCGGTGGAGCCTCGCATTCGACCGCCAGCCGGCTGTGAAGTTCGGCGTCGTGGTCGACGGAGAGTGTCTGATCGGCGTTCGAGGACGCGCGGCGACGACACTTGGAGCCGGCGACGTCTTCCTGCTGGGTGATCCTCCTGCGGCGTTCATCGGTAGCGATCTCGAGGCTCCCAGCCGAAGCGCGAGCGAGCTCCTCAACAACACCAAACGGCGCGTCGTCCGACTCGGAAGCGCTCGCGCGAAACCGGCCGTGCGCATCATCGGCGGCCACTTCGCCCTGAGTCCCTGGAACGCACATCTCCTCCTCGATGCATTGCCCGCGTGCGCGCGTATCCCTGCGGATGAAGCGGGCCCCATGCGTGCTCTCATGCCCCTGCTCATCGATGAGGTACGCTCCGTCGAGCCTGGTCGCGCACGCGCGCTCGATCAGCTCGCACAGCTCGTGCTGACCTACGCACTGCGCTGGATCGACTCCGCTGGCAGCAGCTCCGCGCGTCGCGGTTGGCTGCGCGCGCTGGCCCATTCGCAGATCGGCCCAGCGCTTCGCCACATCCACGCGAGCGTGGAGACAGGCACGTCGCTCGCGGAGCTCGCGCGCATCGCGGGTATGTCGCGCTCGGCGTTCGTGGCGCGCTTCAAGGATCTCGTCGGGCAGCCCCCGCTTGCCTACGCAATCCAGTGGCGAATATCCCTCGCGAAGGACGCGCTGCGGACCACGGATCGCCCCATCGGCGAGCTAGCATTCCAGTTTGGGTACGCGTCCGAGAGCGCGTTCAGCCTGGCGTTTCGACGCGAGGTCGGCTGCTCACCGCGCGCCTACCGCAACGCGAACGCGTCCCCGAAGTAGGTGTCCCATACCACGCGAGTTCGCTCGGCGATCTCTGAGGCGAAGTGGGACCTGGTGAAGACTGCGCTGCCGCAAGACCCCACGGAAACAGGGAAGAACGCAGGATGATGCTCAATCACCCTCTTCGACGAAGGCTCGAAGACGCTCGATCGCTTCGTCCCACTGGCGAGCGATGAGATCGAGGTGATCCCGTGCTTTCGTGAGGGGGCGGCGATCGAGGGCCCACACCGTCTCTCGACCCGATTTTTCAGAGCGCGCGAGGCCCGCAGCTTCGAGGACGCGCAGGTGCTTGGTCACGGCCTGGCGTGTGATGCTGGTGCCCTCTGTCAGATGACTGACGGAGAGCGGCCCCTTCCGACAGAGGCGCGAGACCAGCACCATGCGCTGCGGATCACCCAGCGCGGCGAACACCGGCGTCGAGGCAGCCATCCTGGCCACGCTTCACACCTCCCGTGCGAGGTACTTCGCGATGAGAGAGAGCTGCGCCTCCCACCCACCTTCGTTGTCGGCGAAGGCCTTGGCGCGACGCTCCAGCGGCAGCGCATCGAAGCCGGACTCGGTGATGGTCAGGCGTGTGCCATCAGCGACCTCCTCAAGCTCGAATGTCACCAGCGTCGTCGGCGAGTCCGGTCCCATGTCGGGGTCTGCGCCAGGATGCCAGCGAAAGGCAAGTAGCTTGAGGGGAACGATGCGCTCGATCTTGAGTTCGCAGCGCATGCCGACGTACGGCTCTTGGTGTTTGGCGATCTCGTCGTCGACCTGGGTCGTCGCGATTGCGCCGACGACCGTCTGTCCCTCGACGAACGGGCCATCGATGGTCATGCCGAACCAGGTTCCGAAAGCCGTGGAGTCGCTGATCGCTCTCCAGACTCTCGCTAGCGGTGCCTTCAACGTTGCAGTCTTCTCGATCTTGTCGTTCATGATGAGCAACCTCCTGGTTGCGTATTACTCGCGAGCTGACAAACATGCAACCCAATGGTTGCGCATCTGCCCAGAACGAACAAAGGCCCCTCACGCCAAGTGGGGGCCTTTTTCGGGCTGGGCTCCGAGAGTAGGACTCGACTGCGACCCAAACAGGTCGCAGCCACGAGCCGAAGGCGAAGTGGAACCTGGTGAAGACGTCCTACAGCTCTCCCGGAGGAGACCGGAACGAACAAAGGCCCCTCACCAAAGTGGGGGCCTTTTTCGGGCTGGGCTCCGAGAGTAGGACTCGACTGCGACCCAAACAGGTCGCAGCCACGAGCCGCCAAAGGCGGCGAAGTGGAACCTGGTGAAGAGGCCTACAACTCGAGCGGAGGAGACCGGAACGAACAAAGGCCCCTCACCAAAGTGGGGGCCTTTTTCGTTGCGGGCTCCGAGAGTAGGACTCGACTGCGACCCTGAAAAGGTCGCAGCCACGAGCCGAAGGCGAAGTGGAACCCGGTGAAGACGTCCTACAGCTCTCCCGGAGGAGACCAGAACGAACAAAGGCCCCTCACGCCAAGTGGGGGCCTTTTTCGGGCTGGGCTCCGAGAGTAGGACTCGAACCTACGACCAGGCGGTTAACAGCCGCCCGCTCTACCAACTGAGCTATCTCGGAATGGTCGGAGGCGGAAGGCTACTCATAGCGGCGATCGGGTCAAGAAAAACTGACGGAGCCCGTTGAAATCCCTGAGTTTTGAAGGGTTTTGGCGGACACCGCTCGACCGCCCTCAAGCCCACACCAGGGCCTCCGCGCGCTCTGGCACGCGTGCCGCCAGGCTGCCGTGACCACCCCGCGTCGCTCTCGACGACGGACGACTCACCTCCCCCCCTGCCCTGACGCACGCATGCCCAGGAGCCGCTGCAAGTTCTCTGGTTGGGGGAGAGGTCAGCCGCTCCGCGTTCATCATATCCCCACGGCAACGTTCATGCGCAGCGCACCGAGAGCTCCACGTCACCGCCGAAGGGCAACGAGAGGTAGGCGCCCGAGGAGCCGCGCACGGTCGCGAGGAAGTCCGGGCTGTGGTCGGCGTTGTCAGCGACGATCAGCGCGCCCGGTCTGAGGTGTGGCTCGAGCAAGCTCAGCACCTCGGGGTAGAGCGATTTGGCGCCATCGAGCAGCACCAGATCGATCGCCTCGGGCAAATCGCGCTGCAGGGTCTCCAGGGCGTCGCCCTCGCGGATCTCCACCAGATCGCTGAGGCCGCCTTCGCTGAGGTGCTGCCGCGCCCGCTGGACCTTGCTCGGCTCGAACTCCGTGGTGATGAGCTTCCCGCCCCCGTTGTCCCGTAGCGCTGCCGCGAGGTACAGCGTCGAGATCCCGAACGAGGTCCCGAACTCCACCATGTGGCGAGCGCGCGTGGCTCGCCCGAGGAGGTACAAGAGCGCGCCTGTCTCACGGGAGACGGGGAGCGCGATGTCCTTGAGCAGACCGTAGGCTCTGCGGTACTCGGTCTTGCTGAGCAACAGGCGCCACTGCTCTTCGCTGGAGAGCGCGGCGACCTCCGGTATTTGCAGTGGGGAAACGCTGTCGGTTTCGCGAAACAGGCGATCGAGCAACGGGGCGACAGGACTTGCTGTGAGTGTGGTCATGAATTCTCCGGTTGGGCGATGAATCTCGCTGCGATAGAATGCGATGAATCATTCGCGTTCGCGATTCGCATCGAAAAACGCAGCCATGGCCAAACGAAAAACACCGCAGATCTCCGCCAGAAAAGCGCCCCAGCAGGCGCGCTCGAGTGAGCTCGTCCAGGCAGTGCTGGAAGCGGCTGTTCAGGTTTTGGTGAAGCAAGGAGCGCCCCGCTTCACCATGGCGCGAGTCGCCGAGAAGGCAGGCGTCAGCGTCGGCTCACTCTACCAGTACTTCCCAAACAAGGCCGCGATCCTGTTTCGCCTCCAGAGCGATGAGTGGCGCGAGACGCGCGAGCTCTTGCGCTCGATCCTCGAGGATACGAACGTGGCTCCCCTCGAGCGACTCCGGCGCGCGGTCCACGCCTTCGTGCGTTCGGAGTGCGAGGAGGCGGCAGTGCGAGGCGCGCTGGACGACGCGGCGCCGCTCTATCGCGATGCGCCCGAAGCAAAAGCGGCGCGCGCAGCGTCCTCAGCCGCCATGCATCGCTTCATGGCCGAGCTGCTCCCCCACACACCCAGCGACCAACGGGACCTCGCCGAAGCGCTCATCAAGTCGACGCTGAGCGCCGTGGCCAAGCAGTTCTCCGAGCACCCGCGGAGCGAGGCGGAGATCACGGCGTACAGCGACGCCCTCGCCGACATGCTGTGCGCCTACCTCGAAGGGGTGGCAGCGAAGGCGCGGTCCGGTAGATGTCGCGCAGCGGATGAAACGGCGCGCCGACGATGATGACCCTGGAGGTGGCTTGCTGCGGGCGGTCTTGAGCCATGGCCGCGCCGGAGTAGCGCGGCAGCGCGCGAGCGGAAAGGTTCAGCTACGCCACGGCTGAGGCGATCGCCGCTTCGCGCTGGACCGCGAGCCGCCGTGCTGGATCAGCGAACCTATTTCATGCTGCAGCTGCGCCCTTTCATGTAGCCCAGGCCGCAGTCGTAGCCGAGGCTCTCACAAGTCTTCTTTCCCGCCTGGGATGCCTTCGCGTCATCCCCCTCCACGAAGTCCTTCGTCTCGCCCTTGCTGCACTTCTTCATCACCGAGCAAAACTTGCCCGCCGGCTGTTCATACAGGCAGACCTTCTCCGAAGAGCAGCCGACGAATAACAACACGGAAACACTGATGAGCAAGAGACGGAGCATGAACTCCGTTAACATCCCTCGCGCCACGGCCGCAATCCCTCGCGGGAAAGAAGCGAGCCGTCAGTAGCCCGGCGGCTTGCTGAACCCACCCATCAGCGGCTCGAGCAGCTCGGCGAAGCGGATGCTGCGGTAGTCCTGATACTCGTCGCTGACGATCTGCACGTTGATGGGCAGGCCGTGCGACGCGCGGCCGATGGGGGCGCTGGTGGCGGGCAAGCCGAGCAACGAGGCGAGCGCAATCCAGACGAACAAGTCACTGTACGCGCGCTGCTGTCCGTTGACGCGGATCCTGCGCTGCATCAGCGACGGGCGCTTGTCGTGAGGGATGGCGGTCGTCAGCGCGGGCGGCATCAGAATGACGTCGTAGTCGTCGAACACCCGGGAGAACGAAGCGCCAAGGCGAGCGACGCGCTCCTGCTGCTGGCGAGTCTCGGCGGAGCGCTGGTTGATGCCGAGCAAGAAGTGACCGAAGTCCCCCGGCGCTCTGAGCACTCGAGACAGGACCGGCATCAAGTGGCCCGTGAGCCCCATCAGGTGCCGTTGCCGCGCGGGCAACGCAGCGCCGAGCAGTGCCCCGAGGCCCCGCAGGTAGAGCGGGTAGAACTGACTCAGGTCAAAGCCGCGCGGCGCGCCCCGAGTCACCCGCACTCCGTGCTCCAGGAGCAACGCCTCGAGGCGCTCGTACTGCTGACGCAGCTCGTGATCGATGGGGCACAGCGGGTCGTCGATCCAGAGCAAGACACGGTAGTCTTCCAGGCGCTGGGGTGGCTCCGGGAGCCCGAGTGACCAAGCGCCGCGCTCCGATGGCGGGGCGACGAGGACGTCGAGCAACAAGCGCAGGTCAGCGGCAGAGCGGCTCATCGGCCCCGCGACGGCCAGCGTGGGCTCGCTGAGCGTGCCTGGCGGCCCGGGGACGTGTCCGCGAAACGACACGATGCCGTAGGTTGGCTTGTGGCCGTAGACCCCACAGTAGTGTGCCGGGATCCGGATCGAGCCGGCGAGATCGCTGCCCACCTCGAGCGGCGTGAAGCCCGCGGCGAGCGCGGCTGCGGCGCCCCCGGACGACCCGCCCGGGGTCCGATCGGTTCCCCACGGATTGTTGGTGGTCCCGTACACCTTGTTGAAGGTCTGGATGTCCGAAGCGAGGTAAGGCACGTTGGTCTTACCGAACACGATGGCGCCCGCCGCCTGAAGTCGCTTGACGACGTCCGCGGGCTCGGTCGGACGATGGTCACGGTACTCCGGCGCGCCGGCGGCGCAAGGCATCCCGGGCACCTCCCAGGTGTCCTTGAGCGTCATCGGCAGCCCATGCAGCGCGCCGAGGCTCTCTCCACGCGCGCGGGCGGCGTCGGCTCGATCGGCCTCCGCTCGAGCAGCGGTGAAATTGCTCGCCACCACGGCGTTCAGCGGCGCATCGCGGCGTTCGATGCGGGCGATGTACGCGTCCAGCAGCCCGCGGCTCGAGAGCTCCCCTTCGCCGAGCGCACGGAGCAGCTCGGTGGCGCTGCGGTAGCCGTCCGGCGCCCCGCGCTCTGTGGCACCTTCAGTTGAGCTGGGCTGCATGGATCTCGGAGAGGTTCGTGGCAGGTTCCTCGATTCCGCGCGAAATCGGATTGCTGAAGCTGAGGGCGCCATCATCGAGCTTCGTGAGCTTCATCATCACGTAGTCGAGGACGTAGTTCTGGTAGAGCTTCCACGGCCGCTCGGCGCCCTGGCGCGGCATCAGGTGCATCGCCCGCTTCACGTAGCCAGAGTTCAGGTTCAAGAAGGGGCCGCCGTCCTTGGCCGTGCCGTCGTTCGTGGGCGTGCACACGCGCTGGCCGCTGCGATCCATGTGATTGATGACCCGGCAGAAGTAGTCGAGGATCAGATCGGCCTTCAGCGTCCACGACGAGTTCGTGTAGCCGAAGACCATCGCCAGGTTCGGCACGTCCTGAAGCATCGCGCCCTTGTAGTAGAACTTGTCGGCGACGTTCACGGGCTGACCGTCCAGGGTCAGCTCGGTACCGCCCAGCACCTGGAGCTCGAGGCCGGTCGCGGTGACGATGATATCCGCGGGGAGTTCCTCGCCAGACTTCAGCAGGATCCCGCGCTGGGTGAAGCGCTCGATGTGATCGGTGACCACCGAGGCCTTTCCGGCCTTGAGGGCACCGAACATGTCGCCGTCGGGTACAGCGCAGAGTCGCTCGTCCCAGACGTTGTAGCTCGGGGAGAAATGCTGGAGATCTACGCTGCCCTCCAGCTGCTTGGAGACGCGCCCCATGAGCAAGCGCCGCGCCTGCTTGGGGTAACGGCGAGCGAAGTTGTAGATCCCCATGCTGAGCAGCACGTTGCGCACCCGCGCCATCGAGTAGACCAGCTTCTCGGGTAGGTACTCGCGCAGCTTGTTGGAGATCAGATCCTTCTCGGGCACGCTGATCACGTAGCCCGGTGAGCGCTGCAGCATGGTGACGTGCTCGGCCTTGTCCGTGAGCGCAGGCACGAGCGTGACGGCGGTGGCGCCGCTGCCGATCACCACGACGCGTTTCCCCGCGTAATCGAGATTTTCAGGCCAGGCTTGGGGATGGATGACCTCCCCCCCAAAATCCTCGCGCCCCGCGAAATGCGGAGTGTGGCCGTGTTCGTATTTGTAGTAGCCCGCGCAGCAGACCACGAACTGGCTCGAGATGCGCACCAGCTCACCGGTGTCGAGCCGCTCGACCTCCAGGTTCCAGCGCCCCGTCTGGCTATTCCAGTCGAGGCTCTTGACCTTGTGCCGGTAGCGGATCTTCCGATCGATGCCGTACTCCCGCGCCGTCTCCTGGATGTAGTTCCGGATGTCGTGTCCGTCGGCGATCGCCTTGGGGTTCGACCAAGGCTTGAAGTGATAGCCGAGGGTGTACATGTCCGAGTCCGAACGGATCCCGGGGTAGCGGAACAGGTCCCAGGTGCCCCCCATCGCCTCGCGCATCTCGAGCAGCGCAAAGGTCTTGCCCGGACATTTCTTGGTGACGTGGACCCCCGCGCCCACGCCGGACAGGCCGGCACCGATGATCACGACATCGAGGTATTCCTGCTGCATCGTTCGTTCCTCTTGGAGCTCGCTATTGAACCGTTCTCAGTAGTGTAATCGGCAAACGGCCCGACCGGGAGGCCTCGAGGGGACATCCTGGTTGTCATTTCGGGCCACGAGCGCAGGATCTGCAGGCATGAGCGGCGATCCCACGAGCGACTGGAAACGTTGGGTGATCCCCGGCGTTTACCCGCTGACCGTGCTCGAGATCGCCGGCGAGCGTGGGCTGTCATCGAAGGAGCTGCTCTCCCTGGCGCGCATCACCCTGAGCCCGGGCGAAATCGTGGAGTCGGGGCTGCCCCTCAGCCAGCACCTCCTGCTGACCCAGATCGTCCAGCAGAAGCTCGAAGATCCCGCGCTGTCGGCCGAGCTCGGCTGGCGGCTGCCCCCCACCGCCCTCGGCAGCGTCGGCTATGCCATCCTCGCGACCTCCACGCTGCGCGAGGCCCTCGAGGTGCTCCAGCGCTTCTGGCATTTGATAGGCCGGGCCTCGACGCTGGTGGTGGATACCCGCGGGGAAACGGGCAGCATCGAGATCGACGTCACGCTACCGGTACCGGACGCTCAGCGCGCCGAGGTGACCCAGATTTGCTTCTCCGCGATCTACCGTGGCATCGGTGCGCTGGCCCCGCAGACGGTGAGCCAGGCTGAAGTCTGGTTCGCCTTCGCCGAACCGCCGCACGCTGCGTACCTCATCAAGCGCCTGGGCCAGGTGCGCTTCGGCATGCCCGCTTCGCAGTTTCGTTTCCCCACGAAACTACTTGATACACCATTGAGCATGTCGAACGCGACGGCGCTCAGCTCCGCGATGAAATGGTGCGCTCGTGAGGAGCAAGAGCGAGGGCTCTCCGATGGGCGGCTGCTGGCGCGCCTGCAAGCAGAGCTGAAGCCGGGCCCCGACGGCTACCCGTCCCTCGAGGACATGGCCCGGCGCCTGGGTATGGCGCCGCGCACGCTGCGCCGTCACTTGCAGAACGAGGGGACGCGCTACTCCACCCTGGTGGAGACGGCTCGGCGCCGCGAGGCGCTGCGCTTGCTCGACAACCCGCGCCTACAGGCTCACGAGGTCGCGGAGCTGCTCGGCTATGTGGACGCCGCGAACTTCACCCGCGCCTTCCGCCGCTGGACAGGGCAGACACCCAGTCAGTACCGCAGCGAACACGGCCGCAAGGGCCCGCCCCGCAAGGGCTGAGCCGCTCCCCGGCGCCAGGCTCGCGTTTGTCACCGAGGCTGCAAGACCGGGGCAAGCCGAGTAACGTCCCGAGCCATGCGCTTGCATTCCCTCCTGGCCTGCTGTGTCGTCTCCCTGGCGGTGCTCGGCACCTCCTGTACCCAGGAGGACGTGATCGAAGAGCCCGCGGTGGCATCCGTCGAAGGCGATGTGCTGGCGTTCCTCGACGAGGTTGGGGGTGAGAGAGTCACGGGAGCGACGGTGACCGTCCTGGAGCACCCCGAGATGCAGGTGGTGACCGGAGAAGACGCGCACTTCCGCTTCGACGGGCTGAGAGTCGGCAGCGACATCACGCTGGTGGTCGAGCACCCCAACTTCAGGACGACCCAAACCGCGACGCTCGAGCTGGGCCCGAACGGGATCCACCCGTTCTCTGTACAGATCGTTTCCAAGGGGATCTTCACCGCCCTGTCCACGCTGGTCCCGAGCCCCGTGGAGGAGGACAAGTGCGTGATCGCGACCACCGTCGCGCGCATGGGCGGCTCGCTCTACGTCCACTTGCGTCAGGGGATGCCAGACGTGAAGGTATCCCTCTCCCCCGCCCCACCCGCAGGCAGCGGGCCCATCTACTTCGACGAGGACGTGCTCCCGGCTCCAGACCAGCCGACGACCAGCAAGGACGGCGGCGTGTTGTTCTACAACGTGCCGCCTGGCGACTATGTGATGAGCGCGGGCCGCGCGGATACGACGTTCAACCAGGTGCGCTTCCAGTGTCGGGCCGGCTTCATCGTCAACGCTGGACCGCCCGATGGCTTGCTGGCCAACGTACCCGACCCTGATCGAGGCGCTGGCCAGCAGCGCCCCGCTGACGACTACAGCAGATCAACGGACACGCTCTGCGAGACGACCGCGCAGTGCGTGAACGACGACGCTGGAGCTGTGCGCTACCCGGCGGCGACCCTGGCGTCTTGCAAGGCGATGTTCGCCGACACGTGGTCCTTCGTCGATCAGAGCTGCGACACGGACGAGGCACTCCGAGGCGCTGCTCGCGCTCTCTACACCTGCCGCGCTCAGTCGTGCGACGCCGCGCTGGGGGGTGACGATGTATGCGTGGACGAGGAGACCGCGTTCAGCGCCGCTCAGGACGCGTACGGCGCCTGCCTCGCCAGCAAGTAGCTCGAACGAACCTGCAGCGGCTAGGCCAGCGCTCCAAGATAGCGCTGCTTGGCCGCCTCGACGTGTTCGTCGCACTCCAGCTGTGACGGATGAAAATCCTTCCGGAAATATTCGAGGTAGCGCGGCACGACCTTGCGGAACAGGCCTGGCTTGCCCCACATCACGTTGAGCGCCTTCAGCGTAGACATGAGCTCCCAGGGCCTGCCCGTAGCGCGTAGCAGCATCGCCGTGCGCACGGCGTTGACCAGGATGAAGATCACGGTGGTCTTCAGCATCACCTGGATGCGCAGCTGCTCATCGTCGACGGCGATCTTGTAGACATCGAAGGCCACCGAGCGGTGCTCCACTTCTTCGATGGCGTGCCAGACCCACAGCCGCGCTGCCTCGGGGCTCATGCGCTCAGCCACCTCGGGGTGCTCGAGCAGCACCGACGCGAGGATCGCCGTGAAGTGCTCGAGCGCCGCGGTGCGAGCCAGGTTGGCCTCTGGCGTCGAAGCCTGCTGCAGCTCCCCGACTCGATCCGCCACCCACTTCTCCATCGCGCTCGCGGGGAAGCCGCGGCTATCGAGGAACTTGTTGAAGGCGATGTGTTCCTTGGTGTGGTTCGCCTCTTGGCCGACGAACGCCTTGACCTGGTTCAGGAGCAGCGGATCGTCCACGCGATCCAGAAAGTGCCGGACGCTGGCGATGAAGTACCGCTCGCCCGGGGGGAACGAGACGGCCAGCGCGGACAAGATGGACGTGAGCAGCGGGTTGTCATCGAACCAGCAGCTGGGCGTCGAGTCCGAGAACTCGAAGTCCATGCGCCGGACCTTGATGGTCTCTCTGGCGGCGGATTTCGTGGGCGAAGGGACAGGTGCGGACATCGTATTGCGCTCTCCTCAGGCTTCACTCTGGGCCCGATGGGCGCGCCGCACTAGGTGCAGAGCGGACAGAGTACTTGTCAGAAGTGGCCGATCGGCTCTCCCGCACCTCCCGGGGGCGCGGCGCCGGCGAGGGCGCTCCAATGTGCGCATTTTGCAATGATGCACTGGTATCCTTGCACATCATGGAAGCATCAGATCTCA
>JAUILJ010001037.1 GCA_030433055.1 Polyangia bacterium | reverse complement strand
TGTCGCGCGGGTCGCTCACGAGCTTTGCCAGCGGTTCAGGCTCATCGCCGGTGTTCGGCTCTGGAGCCTCGGGCTCTTCGAGCTGCTCTGGGGGCACTTCGACTTCCTCGAATAGGCCCGCCGCCGTGATGCGCTCCAGTGCGAACGCCGCGGCCAGCGCCAACTCTCCGTCCTTGCCCTTGAGAGACTGCATCAGCGGCTCGATGTGAGCTGCGTCACCTGCCCATCCCAGCGCTGACGCGACGATGGGTTGCTTCTCAGCGGCGAACATCTTGAAGAGCTGCTCCACATCCTGCTGACTGCCAAGCGCTCCCAGCATCAACACAGCGTCGTCGTGAAGCTCGCCTCCCAGCTCCTGGTACAGCGTGTAAGTGAAGCGAGGATCGTTCGACACGGCCATCGCCTCCCACACCGCGCGACGCACCGCTGGCCCCGGTAGAGCGTACGCGTGATTCACGGCGTCGCGGATCCGCGGGTGTTTTGCCAGCGCCAGCGGAAGCAGCGCAGGTGCAACCAGCTCCGCCTCAGCGAACGCAGCCCACTCGAGTTCCTCCGGAGTGATCGCTTGGCGCGCCACCAGTACGTCAACGCCCAGCCCTCGATTTACCGGCTTCGGATCCCTGAGCAGCTTGCGCGCGAGCGGAACGACTCCCGGGTGGGGAACGAGCTTCAGCGCACGAGCGAACTGTGTGACCGCCTCGTCGTCAGCCATGACCACGCGGTGAAAGGCACGCTCGGCAGAAGCCAACGCATCACGCCCCTCGACACAGCCAAGGACCATCGTGATCGCCCAAACTCGAAACGGATCAGGAGCAGGCGACTCGACTACCCAGGGTTCCAGCTGTTCGAACGCGTTGGGGCCCAGCGCGATGATCGCGTCGATGGAGTTCAGCATGCGCTGATCGAAGGTCTCCATGGTCCGCCACGGCTCGTTCAACATCGGCAGCCGCGCCATGCCCACCATGGTGACCTCTTCGAAGCACAGACGAGCGTTTTGCTGAGCGAACTCGGCGCTGGTGAGCTTCGGCAATGGATCCCGCGCAAAGCCGGGCGGGGGCTCCGGGGGCTCCGGCGCCTCCTCGGGCTGCTTCTCGGGCTTGTTGGCGCGCTCCTTCGCGGCGTCTGCACGCGCGGCCGCGCGCCCCTTCAACGTCGCCACGTTGGCTTCCAGTTCCTCGAAGGTCTTCGGCGCAGGGAGCGGCTCCACCGGAGCGACCGTCGCCTCAGGTGGAGGCGCGGGCGGAAAGCGCCAGTGGGGAGTGATGCGTGCCCGCAGCAGGCGGTTCAGTCGCGGTACCCGCACGCTCGCCAGCTGGTCGGTTGGCTCGGGCGGTGGCAAGTGGATCTGGTTGCGCACTCGCTCCTCGGCACGCTGGAGGTGGACGCTTGCCTTGCGGAAACCATCGACTACGCCGGCCAGAATCGGGTCTGAATCCGCGGCGGCGGTCAAGGCCTGGGTACCGCGATCCAGAAAACCCCGAGCCGCCACGAGTTCAGTGACGGGATCCGCCTCACGGTCGTACGCCGTCAGCAAGTGACCGTGCGCAGCCGTGAGGTCTACCTTGAGCGCCTCGAAGTCTGGCCCGGGTTGAGCCCCCGTCTCGATCAGGCGGGCATGCGTCCGAAGCACGTCCAGCGCAGCGTCCAGCTCCTGCTGCCAGACCTCGATGGGCTCGCCGCCCGTAGCCATCACAGCTTGCATCAGCCCTTGTTTACCATTCCCGCCAAGACAAATGCGCACTTGCGGCCCTGTCTCACGATCCCGAGTGGTCCGGCTTGGTCAAGTCCCCGCGCGCTGTCAGACTCGCCGCTTATGGATCCCAAGCTCGACCTGGATACCTACGCCAGGCTGCTCGCCAAGTTTGCGGCAGACAACTCCGCTCGCGAGGCTTTGCTCGAGACCCACTCGCTCACCGAAGAGGACTGGGAGGAGACGGACGAGTACTGGCAAGACAGGCTGGCAGAAGACGCGATCGAAGAGGACCAAGTAAATCCGTTGATCACTCGGTTCTCGGAGGTGTTCACAGAAACGCAGCTGCAGCTCGCCGGTACCGAGCTGGGCCTCGAGCAGTACGTCGAAATCTTGCGGCAGGTACAAAGCGGGCGCGAGCTGCACAAGGTGCTCGCGGAGGAGCGGGTCCTGCTGAACGACTATCTCAAGGCCCACGCCCACTGGACGCGTCGATCCCTGGAGAGTGAACAAGTGCGCGATGATCTGCACGCCAAGCTGGACGAGCCACGCAGCTCCAGGCGTCGGTCCAGCCAGGACTGAGAAGCGAGGGCTCGCTCGAGTGTCCAGGGCTCAGCGTTTGTACACGCTTCGCCAGTGGCGCTTCGCTGACTCGAAGCGCTCTTGATAGGCCTCCATCTCGTAGCCGTCGGCGCGCAACCGCTGCT
>JAUILJ010001036.1 GCA_030433055.1 Polyangia bacterium | reverse complement strand
ACACCGCGGACGGCCTCGAAGCGATCCTGGAGCACGTCAGAACCAAGCCGGTGAGCGACGACGCGGAGCTGGTCGCCAGGCTCACACCGGGCCTGCGGCAGACGGAGGCCGAGGTGTTCGAAGCCGCGCGACAGCTCGCAGGCGAGTTGCTTGGCGCGGTCGGCCAGGGCCGGCCGTTGACCGTGCTCGGCGATCGGGTCGCCACGCCCCTGCAGAATCAGCGGGGGCCGAGCTTCCCGGAGGTCAGCCATGTCTGATCAAGACAAGCGCAAGCAACTGATGCCGGAGGTGCTTCCGGCGCCCCGCCCCACACGGCCCGGGAGCCCCCGCGCACGTACCGTCGGACACATGCAGCGGCTCCTGGCGCTGGCTGCCACGGGAGCGAGCGTCAGCGCCTGCGCCAAGACGCCCCCAAAGGCGGACTCGGGAGCGATCGAAGTGCCGGCTCAGCCGCCAGCCAGCGCCGAGCCACAGGCTGAAGAAGACGCAAGCCTGCCCACGCGCAGCGACCCGAGCGCCGTGGTCCCGGTGCCACCTCCGGAACCGCCGACGGGCTATGCCGTCGTCGACCCGATGCCGCCGCCAGCTCGCTGCATGGGGCTCGCGGGAACGATCAAGGCCGCAGCCAAATGGAAGCAGGGCAACGTGATGACGGTGACCCTCGGCAAGCCCGGTCAGAGCGGCTCCCGCTACGAAGCCAGCGAGCCGCCGAGTGTTTCTGGGGGGAATTTGAAGAGCCACACGATCAAGCCCGATCAGGTCAGCCTGGAGATCGACGTGCCGAGCGGCAGCAGCGGAGTCTATGTGAGCGTGGCTGCGAGTTGTCCGGCGGGCAACCAGCACGTCAGCGTCCAGATCCGCGGTGCAGGCGGAACGCTGAAACCCCAGGGCTCGACCCTGGTCAACGTCTCGGACACCTGGTGATGGACAAGCGCCCCAAGAAGAACCGCCGCCTCGAGCTCCTGCCCGAGGTGCTCCCTCCCCCACCAAAACCAGGCAAGCTCAACCCACGCGAGCGCACCCTCAAGAGCCTGGGGCGCTTGGCGGCCGCCGCTGCCGCCGCGGCGACGCTCAGCGCTTGCAAGGAGACCGGCTGCGGGAGCGGTGGCTACGCGGTCGTCGATCCAATGCCTCCGCCCGCCCAGTGTGAGGGACTGGTGGCGACGATCAGCGCCTTCACGACCTGGAACTCCGCAGGAAATATCACGCTAAAGCTGTCCAAGCCGACGCTAGCTGGCGCCTCCTACAACCTGCCTGCAGCGCCGCCGACCGACGCGGGACCCGACGCGAGCCCGGCGCTGGGAGCGGCACCAGGTGCGATCCGCGTGAACCACGGCCACCTCGTCGCTGTCAGCCAGGCCGGGGGTGCGCTGGTGCTGGAGATCGCTCCAGACCCAGGGACGAGCTACGTCGCCGTCGAAGTCCCTGCCACCTGCCCGGCGGGAGAAGAGACGGTGCTCGCAGAGATCCGCCTCGAACGGGGCACGGACCCCAAGCCCAAGCTCAGCGTCGCCCTCTACGATCAGTCTCGCTACTGACCCAACTCGCCCCCCGTATTGGACCCCCTCGCGGAAGGCGTTCCAGCGGCCAGGCCCCGAGTGTACGCTCACGCATGGAGTCCGGGGGGCGCTTCTTCGAGCAGACGCGATTGCGGTTGGCTCGCTTGACCGCTGAGGGCGAAGCTGGCCTCAGGCGCGCGCTGCTCCAGGCGTGCGCGGCGAGTTCGAGAGCGTTGAACGTCGAGCGCGTCGGGGCGTGGTTCTTGAGCCACGACCGCACACAGCTCATCTGTTCCTGCCTGTTCGAGCGCACGGGGGAGCACGAATCGTCAGGCGTGGTGATCGACCTGACCCAGTTCCCTGCGTATGAAGCCGGCATTCACTCCCGGCGCGTCGTCCTCGCGAACGACGCGCGCGCGGATCCAGACACGGGCGAACTCACGGATCACTATTTGCTTCCCCACGGCATCACCTCGATGCTCGACGCGCCGATCTTTCGCTTTGGCGAGGTGGTCGGAGTGGTGTGTCACGAGCACGTCGGCCCCCCTCGCACCTGGACGGCGGATGAACGCGATCTCGCTGCCTCGGTGGCTGATGTGCTCGCGGTGCTCCTTGAACAGGTTCGCGCGGCCATGCTTCACCAGCTTGGTGAAGAGCTGCTTGTAGTAGAACACGTAAGGGCTGTCGTGGTCGGTGGCGTAGCGCTTCGCCGTCTCCATGTCGTCGGCCACGAAGATCGACTGGGCGACACGCCAGTTCGCGGTGTCGGCCTTGCGGTCCATCCGCTCGCAGCCCTCGACGTATTTCGGCCAGTGCGAGGCGACCCATTGCGGCATCAGGAAGTTGGCGCTTATCGGATCCCAGCCCCGCGCTGCAGCCTCGGTGACGCCTTTCGAGAA
>JAUILJ010000126.1 GCA_030433055.1 Polyangia bacterium | reverse complement strand
GGCCGGCATCGGCCCGCATGTCGCCCGGCCGATCCCAGGCGCCCCGCCCCCAGCCCTGCCGACCGCCACGGCCGGCCGCCGCGCGGCCGCCTCGATGGCCCCAATGGCCCGGGCGCCCGGCTCCGTGGCCGCCGCCGCGGCCGCCACGGCCGAAAGCGCGCTCCAGGCGCATGTCGAACTCCGCCAGATAGTCCTGCTGCACGCTGCGTTCCGCGATGGCGAAGGCCCGCTCGCGCAGCGCCTTGCGGATCGCCGCGCGCCGCTCCGGCGTGTCCTTCGGCCGGCCGGCCGTCTCCATCTCCCAGACCATGTCGACCAGGGGCCGGGCCCTGCGGCACGCTTCGCGCATCGCGGCGCCGCCGTCGCCCCGGATCAGGCTGTCCGGGTCCTCGCCCGGCGGCAAGAGCGCGAAGCGCAGCGAGCGGCCCGGCTGCAACAGCGGCAGCGCCCGCTGTGCCACCCGGGCGGCGGCGCGGCGGCCGGCCTCGTCGCCGTCGAAACAGAGGATCGGCTCCTCCGTCAGGCGCCGCGTCATTTCCGCGGAGAATTTTTCACGGTCCACGGCCAGCGCTCCGCCAGCGGGCACCTTCGACAGCTCCGCGGCCTGCATTACTTCCGAGCCCAGGCGGCGCATCTCCTCCTTGAGCAGTCCGACCGCGTTCGTCAGGTGCGCGCCCCTGAACGAGTTCGAGCACACCAGCTCGCAGAGCGAGTCGCTGCTTTGAGCCGGGGTGCGCTTCTGAGGCTTTTGCTCGAGCAGGCGCACGGAGCAGCCGCGCCGCGCTAGCTGCAGCGCAGCCTCCGAGCCCGCCAATCCAGCGCCGATGATGGTGACGTCCGCCATGCTGCGGCTGGCTATCGCACTCGGCGCCAGCCGGGGCAAGTCACGCCCGCCCTCGAAAGCCGAATCACCTCGGGCAACCAGGCTTTCTTGCTCCGCGGTGCAGTTCAATCCACGCGCTTGCACCTCCCATCGACCTGCCAGCGCGCTAGCGACGCCGTGAGAACGGCCAGCGTCGGCAGACTTCAGCTCACGCCAGGCGAAAGCGCCCTCTACGGTCGCGCTCCACGCGACCCTCCAGCGTCAGCTGTACCAGCGCGCGTTCGACGGCATCCCGAGACCACGCCAGCGCCTCGACCAGATCGCTGCCGCTCTTGGGCCCTGCTTGCAGCGATTCAACCAGACGCGCCGGATCGCCCGTAGAGACGGCGACGAGCGTCGGGCGCACGTTGGACTCGTGGCGCGCCTCACCCCCGATCGAAGGGACGGAAGCTTCTGGGATTGGGGGTGAGAGCGCGGCGTCGGACTCTTCACTCGACCACAGGCTCTCGAAGTCGAGCTGCGCAGCCTCAGCGCCGGGTAGGCCATACAGCCGCTGAGCCGCCAAGCAGCGCAGCACGTCTCGCGCGTCGAACAGCGGCGTCACGCCGCCCAAGCGATATTCCGCGACGAACCCGCTCCGGCGCTTGTCCCAAGGGGGCGCCGGCGGCCAGAACACCGGGCGGCCCAGCTTGCGCGCGCGAGCCGTGGTGTTCCGCGTCCCGCTGCGCACCGTGGACTCGATCGCGACCACGACGTGGGCCAGCGCGGCCATCACCGAGTTGCGGCGAAAGAAGCCCCACTGCTCCGCAACGTTTCCGTCAGGAACTACACTCAGATAGCCTCCGCCAGCGCGCAGCACACTTCCGAACAGCTCAGCGTTCTCCTCGGGGTACGGCCTTTCGAAGCTCGCTGGAGCCACCACGATGGTTTGCCCACGGGCGTCCAGCGCGGCTTCGTGCGCTACCTGATCAATCCCCGTGGCCCCGCCGCTGAGAATGCAAACGCCGCGGCGCGCCAGGTCACGTACCAACCGAGCGGCAAACTCTCGCCCCTGGGCTGATGGACGGCGCGTTCCGACGACCGCGACGCTGGGCCCCACAGGCAGCGCGCCACGCAACCACAGCGTGGCGGGCGGATCCTCGAGGTCACTCAGCCGCGAAGGAAGCGACGAGCCGCGGAGGACTCGGGAGGCAGGCACACGGGGAGGTGGTAGACGCGTCACCGCCCGCTGTCGGATCGAGCAGCGGGCGGTTGCTGGCTAATCGCACCCCTGCACCCAGAGCAGGCGCACTCGGTACGCAGCCGCGCTCGGCACGCAGGGCTCTGGGCCCTACTTCATGAACACCTGGGCCGCCACCGGACCCGATCCGCGTGTTGCCTTGAGGATCACCTTGCCCGGGATCCCGCTGGGCAAGACATTCTTCACGCAGGGCGTGATGGCGGCTTCAGCCCCGCCAGTGCTGTCCACCGCGAAGGTCGGGTTGATGGGCAGCGGCAGGTTCGGGATGGGCTCGAGCTTGATCTCGATGTCCAGCTCGACGATCCCCGTGCCGCCCTGGGCGATCACCGAGTAGCACTTCCCACCGGCGACCATGAGCGGCACCTCGTAGGTCTGCCCCTCCTGCAACACCGCGCCGAACGGCTTGTCCACCGCTTTCATCGGGTAAGGCGCCTGCTTGCCGACTCGCTTCTTGATCGCCTTGCCCATGTCCTCCAGCGTCAGCGGATCGAGCGCGACGGGCTCGGGGGGCGGCGGAGGCCCTGCGTCGGGGGTTGCGGTGGCGGTGGGCACCGTGTTGGTCGGCGGTGCGGTCGCGGTCTGCGTGGCGCTGGCGCTCGGGTTCGGCGGTGGATACTCCACCTCCTCCTTCTTGCGACAGCCCACCACGACCAGGGCACCGATGCCCAGCCAAGCGCCGACGCTCAGCAACTGCTTTGCCCCACGGAAGCGGCGCACGCCGCCCACGCTGCGGGGCTCGGAGTATCTGTACATAATTCCTCGAGGATCACTTGGAGTAGGCTTGAGCGCCTACCATGCCTTGACCCTTCACCACGTGCATATCGACCGTGACGGGCATGGCGATTGGGCTTGGGCTGCGCAAGCACTGCTCGTTCGCCCCAACCACAGGCTGGTTTCCCCCGCCAGGGGCGCTCTGCGCCAGCACCTGTGGCGGCAGCGGAGGCGCGGTCGTGATGTTGATCTGGTACTCGAACACGCCTAGCCCACCGAAGCCGATGACCGTGTAGCACTTGCCCGGTTGCAGCGTGACGGTGGCCTGAGCGTGGCCGTCCTGCTGGAGCTTGGCGCTCATCAGCTCGCCCTCGGGGCGCGCGCCCTTGGCGGACGTCCCGGCGTTCATCTGGATGCCGCTCTGGATGGGGCCGAGCTCTCCGCCGGTCACCGCTCCGAGGGTCGCCTGACTGCCCGCCAGCGCCCCGGACAAGATGCCCTGCAGGGCATTGGGATCGCTGAAGATGGCGCCCAGGGGGTTCGCTGGCTGCGCAGATGGAGCGGCGGTCGGCTGAGCCGTTGGCTGCTGGCCGTAGGGCTGCTGGCCATAGGGCTGTTGTTGCTGCTGATACCCCGCAAGCTGGGGATCCTTCTCTTCTTCCTTCTTGCGGCATCCGATCTGGACCAGAGAAACCGCAACCGCTGCCACCAAGAATACCGTTGAACGACGCATGGTCTTGCCTCCCCCCAAACACCACGGATGCTGCGCGGACATGCTGACCGCGACCCGCTGGGGCTTTAGAAACCGATGAACGTACGCGAGCTTACACTCGCCCTACCGAGCCTGCCTATAGCGCGCTTTGGGATTGTACGCGGCGCTCCCATGCCCTTCTGACGAGGCGCGCAGTCAAAGCGTTGCAAGCCGTTTCAATCGTGTGAGGGGGGGGTGAGGTGAAGCGAGCTAGTCTTCTGGGCTGTCGCACGTGCGTCAATGTGGGACATCGTGCTACAGCGGCCTCGTGGTTGCTCCCTCCCCGAAGGTCCTCGTCGCGACCCACGGTCACTGCTTCGACGGTCTGGTGAGCGCGGCGCTGTTCACACACATGCTGACGAAGCTCGAAGGGGGACCGCTGCGCTTCAACTACCTGGCGTGCGGATATGGCCATGCACAGCGGCGGCCAGATTCCGCGCTTTCCGGCGCCGATATCACGGCCATCCTGGACTATCGCTACTCCGCGTCTCGACACCTGACGTGGTTCTTCGACCACCATCCCACTGCCTTCGAATCTGCTGCCGCACGGCAAGACTACGAGGACCGTCTCGACGCATCGACAGAGCGGCGCATGTTCTACGACCCGAGCGTTGGCTCATGTTCACGCCTGATCGCGGAGACCGCGACCGCGCGCTTTGGACTGGATCTGGACGACCTGAAGCCTGTGATCGAGTGGGCCGATCGTGTGGACACCGCGAGCTTCGAGTCTGCGGAGCAAGCCGTGGACCGCACGAGCCCGGTGATGCAGCTGGTCAGCGTGGTCGAGCACTACGGTGATGACAGACTGATCAAGCGCCTGGTGCCCCGGCTTCTGGGGGAACCGCTGGTAGAGGTGGCGCTCAGCCCAGACATCCAGCGACTCTACACCCCCATTGCCTCGCGGCATCGCGACTTCCAGGCTCGCGTCAAGCAACGAGCCGAGCGCCGGGGGCGCGTCGTCCTGGTCGACTTGACGGATAAGCCGCTCGAGGTGATCGGAAAGTTCGTCACCTACGCGCTGTATCCAGACTCGACCTACTCGGTCGTGGTTGGACTACTGAAAACCGGCGTGAAGATCTCCGTCGGCTACAATCCGTGGTCCGGACGTCGCCTCGACACCGACATCTCGAAGATCTGTGCGCGCTTCGGCGGCGGCGGGCACCCGGTGGTGGGAGGGATCGCGTTCGCGTCCAAAGACATCGAGCGCGCCCGCGCCGTCGCGCGGGAAATTGCCGAGGAGCTGGAGGAGTGACCCAGGACGAGGCCCTGAACTCAGACGTGTACGCCAGTTGGCGCCGTGCGATCGGAGCTCCTCCGCTGATTCTCGGCCACCGAGGGGCGCGCCACGCGGCGCCGGAGAACACCCTCGCAGCCTTCGAGCTCGCGCGTGACGAGGGCGCAGACGGCGTCGAGCTCGACGTGCGCCTCAGCAGGGAGGGTGACGTGGTCGTCGTGCATGACGCCACCCTCGAGCGTGTCTCCCAGGGCCGCGACCGCCGGCGTGTTGACCAGCTGAGCCGCGCCGAGCTCGATGCCATCGACGTGGGCGACGGTCAGCGAGTACCCAACCTACGCCGCGTGCTGAGCTTCTGCCACGCGCACTCGCTGCGCGTGAACGTCGAGCTGAAGAGCGACCTGCATCCGAACTCTCGCACCCAGGCGTTGCAGCATCTGCGCCTCGTCCAGGGGTGCGCAGCGCTGGCGCGGGATTTCCCGGACCCTGGCCACTTCATCCTGTTCTCTAGCTTCAATCCACTGCTGGTCGCGATGCTACGCCGCCTGGTGCCTGAAGTGCCTGGCGCATGGCTGGTCCACGAGGGACAGCCACGCATGCTGCGCGCGACTCGCCAGCGCGCGGCACGCGCCGCGCTGCGCCTCCGGGCAGTTCATCCCCAGGGAAAGCTCGCCAGCGCGGAGCTCGTGAGTGAGTTGCACGCCCAGGGAAGCGTCGTGAACGTCTGGACGGTCAACGACGCGAGCGAAGCGATCCGACTCACCCGTGTTGGAGTCGACGCGATCATCAGCGACTGCCCGGCGAAGATCCGTGAAAGCTTGGACGCTGAGTGACGAGCCGAACGATTTCGAAGCAGCGCGTCTCCCCCCCGAACCTCGCGGAAACTAGCGATCCTCGCAGTAGGAGCTTTGAACCTTCATCCCGCCAGAAGGGGTCTGGATGAAGGTACCTTCGAGGAGCGGAGGATTGTGCTCGATGGACTTGATGCGCATCGTCAAGTCCTTGTCTTGCTCCGGCACTTCGATGCGGACGCTGCGGGGCAACTGGGCGTCGCACGCGGGACCACTCGGTGGGATGTCGGAGCCTAGGCCGTCGGGATCGACGAACGGTTTGGCCGTGTGTGCGGGCTCGTAGTCTTTGAGAATTGCCTCGTAGAGCACGTAGTCGCGCTGCTGCACCCGGACCTCGACGACCCGAAGCCGCTGCTCGCTCCACGGCTTCTCCCAGTCTTCATCGTAGGGCTCGAGGCGGATGGTCTGGCTTGCTTCGTGCTTCGAGCGGATGCTGATCTCGTAGGCACCGCCCCCGAGAAACGCCCCGTCCCACTCGATGCTGGCTTGCTGCGGTTGATGCACCAACACGGGCGCTTCACCGCCCATCAAGGTGACCAACGCGTGAGGCGGCACGGGCACCTGAGTGAATCGCTCGACATTGCAGGTGCGCGCCGGACCGTGGAGGAACACCCCGTTGAGCTTGTCCGCCAGTGCGAAGCGCTCGCCATCCGAAGTGAGGATCAGCGCCATGCCGAGGTTACTCGGCGCGAGCACGTCGAAGCGTAGGTTCTCGGGGCGGACGGCGAAGAACAGCGCGCTCGTGCGCACTCGGCCCTCATCCCCGAAGTAGTCGATCTTCGCGTCCGCGCGCACGCCGCGACTGCAGCTCTGAGTCGCGCGCATGCGCTCGAGCGCCTTGTCAGCACTCGGAAACTGCGAGGGCGGTGGACCACCACAAGCGACACCGAGGAGCGCCGTGCAGATCCCAAAAACGGATCCGCACGGCAAACGTCGGCCGTCGGCCAAGCGAGTGAGTCGATTCACCGCCCCCACCCTCAGTTGCCCTTCAACGCGTCGAAGAGCTCCATGTCCAGCACTGGCAGCGACACGCGTGTGTGCTGCACACCGACTCCGTGCTGCTCGCAGAGCGCGGCGAGGCCAAAGCCATCGAGCAACATCACGGGAGCAGCGCCAGCGACCTGCGCCTCCTCGCGGGCGCCGCTCAGCACCTGCCCCGTGGTCAGCATGAACCCAGCGTAGGCGGGACCGTAGTGGTGCAGCGAACCGCGCAACTCCGTGACGCGCTCGCGACCAACTTCCTTGCCATCCTTGCGCACGACGATCGCCGTCTGCACACCACCCGCGAAGTCAGGCGACTTGGCGGAGAGGTGGATCTCACTTCCGCCGGGACGCCGCACATGGGTGACGCCGGTGTAGCCAAGGCGCTCGAACAGCAGGGCGATCAGATCCGCCAGAGAGCGCTGGGGCAGATCCTGCAAGCGCCGCAGAAGCTGACGCCGAGTTTGCTCCTGGTAGCGCTGAACCTTGCTCTGGATCTCCTCTTCGAGGCGGCGCAGATCGCCGTCGAGACTGCCGTCGGTGCACGAGACTCGACCGCCCTCGAAGCGGAAGCGTTGACGCTCACCGCGCGCGGCACGCTTCATGTTGTCGGCGCGCAGTGCTGCGTTCACCAGCCCCATCGCCTGGCCAACGTCTTGGGCGATGTTGTGTTTGCGGCAGGCCGCATCGGCCACCTGCTTGATGGCAATGAAGCCGCCTCGGCGATCGATGTTGGTGATGATCGATGCCAGCACCTCGACCACGTCGCCGTCGTCGTCGGAGCGCTTGTCGCGCTTCCGATCGCGATCACCACGATCCCGGTCGCGGTCTCGATCATTCCGATCACCGCGGTCTCGATCGTTACGGTCCCGATCCCGATCATTGCGATCGCCGCGATCCCGATCACTGCGGTCGCGGTCCCGATCACTGCCCTCACGATCCCGATCGCTGCGGTCACGGTCCCGATCACTGCGGTCACGATTCCGATCGTTGCGGTCGCCGCGGTCCCGCTCATTGCGATCCCGATCATTGCGATCGCCGCGGTCCCGATCGTTGCGATCCCGATCACTGCGATCCCGATCGTTGCGATCGCCGCGGTCCCGATCATTGCGATCGCCGCGGTCCCGTCCTCGCGCCTCGCGAGGCTCCTCGTCTTCCTCTCCGCCAGTGACCCCCAGCTCGAGATCCAGTGGGGCGTCGGACACCGTGTAGCCCGGCAGGTCGTCACCACCGTTGCTGTCCGAAGACTTGTTGCTGCGACGACGACGTCGGCGACGGCCGCGCCCTCCGCGGGGATCTTCGTCGGACTCGGGCTCCTCTTCGGCTTCCTCTTCTGCGCCGAAGATGGGCTCATCATCGTCTTCTTCGACGTCGAAGAACTCGCGAGCGTGGGCCGCCATCTCGGCGCGCTGGAGCTCCGCGGCGTCCCGCGGTGCGTCCTCTTCGGACACGGCCACTGGACTCGAGGCGAGGACCGTCTCGGGGTCGTCACCGGCCTCACCGTTGGACTCACGCTTCGAGAGGTACTCGAGTGCAGGGGTGCGATCGGCGAGGCCGCGGTCGATGGTCGTCTGATCCCAATCGCGCAGCGCGAAGACGCCCGGCTTCACCCGCACCAGGGGCGTGTTCTCGTCTTCCTTCTTCACGACTGCTGCGAGGCGAGCGCCCATCGTGACCTCGGGGCTCTTGCCCACGTGGCTCAGCAGGTTCTTCTCGATCGCGACGTCGGTGATCTCTTTGTAGTGGAGCGGCTTACCAACTAGGCGCAGCACTTGGGCTGCAGCTTCTGTGAAAGTCATCGGATGCATTCCTCTGCCACGCGATTTCTGCGCGGCCGAATCGAGACTCTTCAGTCTCCGTGTGGATCCGGGACTCTTCACCTGGTTCGAACTTCACCTGGGCTGCCTGCGGTCGCCAGCGCACTTCACCCCATGTGCCCGGCGCGAGCCTGCGAGGGTACCCGGAACCGATTGCGCGCCGAAACGTTCGACGAGGCTCCGAGCCCACACGACGCGCACGGCGAGCGTAAGGGGGTGGATGGCTGACTACTGATGAGCTTGAGTCCGAGCGCAGCGCACGAGGCGCACACGGCTCGAGACTTCCAATCCAGGCTTGCCCTGAATTGATGAGTTCGACATCTGCTTGCTCCTGCCCACCGTCAACGGCCGCCGCCCAGTACCCCACCTGCCGCGCGAGCAGATCGCCGCGGGGCGTTTCCGTAAGACTCGCCCGCGCCGAAGCGCGGCGAAGCCAGACGGGTGGCAGTGACTCAAGCATGGGAGCGTGAACGCGAAGGCGCAGAAGCGAGAAAGCAGAGGTGTGAATGAGATCCCGTAGAGGACCCTGTCGGGAGCGCTTGGTGGCGCTCCGGGTCGATGCCGCGCGGCGGTGGGTGACGCTCGTTTTGAGCGTACTGGCCCGACTTACAGCTCGAGTGAACGACACAGTCCTTCTGTGGAGCGAGCTAGCACAGCCACCCGCACGCCGCGCTCACAAAGCGTGCCCAGCCATTTTCAATTGCACCCGGAGTGTTAACAAACTGATTCATTTCAAGCGCTTGGATATTTCCGGCGGGCTCCCTCCTCCCACCCGTACAGGACCCGGAGTGTTCACTTCGGCGGCTGTGCGGCTGTGGAATGGCTTAGACTGCTGGGCGTGAGCGCTGCGTCGACCCCCGAGCCGGACGAGCACGAAGTGCTCTTCCTCGAGCTCGTGGAGATCGCCCGCACGCTAGGCCTCGTAGTGCGGGCGGAGCGATTTCAGAACGCTGGGCCGGTGTCGGGCGCCCTGTGTCGGGTGCGCGGCGAACAGGTCATCCTCCTCGACCAGAGCGCGCCCAGCTATGAGCGCGCCCACACGGTCGCGGCAGTACTCAGTCGTTTCGCCAACGCGCCCATCACGCTTGGCAGCGCCGCTTGGCGCTTGGTTCGCAAAGCGGGGAGACAGCGCAAGGCGGGTGAGGTGCGCGTGCCCGTCATCGAACTCATGCAGCCGCCCATTCCTCGCAAGCGCGGCAAGCCAGGGATCCGCACCTGTCAGTCGGGTGTCGAGCCACCGAAGTCGCGCAAGAATCGTCCTCGGCGCTGAGCATCGGGGATTCCGTGTTACGGGGACGACGTGACCAGACCTCTGGCTGAGCGCACGACTCTGGGCGTCGGCGGCCCGCCGCGGCGAACCCACGTGATCACGAGCGAACGGGACCTCGAACTCGCCGTTCGAGAAGCGAAGGACGAGGGCCTTCCGATCCTGCCACTGGGCGGCGGCAGCAACCTGGTCGTCGCCGATGCCGGGGTGGAGGGCTGCGTGTTGGACATGCAGGTCCGCGGCGTGACCTTTGGCGCCTCACCCCCAACCCCAACGGGTGAGACGTCTTCTCACACGGAAACCGTGGTGGTCGGAGCGGGAGAGCCATGGGACGACTTCGTCCGCGCGGCTTGTGAACGAGACTTGGCCGGGGTCGAGTGTCTCAGCGGGATCCCCGGATGCGTGGGTGCCACTCCGATTCAAAACGTGGGCGCATATGGGCAAGAAGTCGCCGACACCATCTGCTGGGTAGAGGCGTTTGACCTCGAGCACATGCGATTCTTGCGCATTCCGTCGGCCGACTGCGAGTTCGCGTATCGCTCGAGTCGCTTCAAGCATCGCGAGGCGGGACGCTGGGTGGTCACTCGAGTCGCCTTCCAGCTCACTCGGGGCGGCGCGCCAACGTTGAACTACGCTGAACTCCAGCGTGCCGCACAAGCGCTCGCCTCACCCTCCCTCTCTGCCATACGAGATCTGGTGATCGAGCTACGGCGCGCGAAGTCGATGGTGCTCGACGCCAGCGATCCAAACCGAAGGAGCTGCGGTTCTTTCTTCACGAACCCGATCGTGTCGACCGAAGCTGCCGAGCGGGTGGCAGCGACGGCTACAGTTCACGGCTTCGGCAAGCCCCCGATATTTCCTCACGGTAAAACTCTTAGCAAGCTGTCCGCTGGTTGGTTGATCGAGCGCGCTGGCCTCGCGAAGGGCTTGCGCGATGGCAACGTCGGACTGTCTTCCAAGCACACCCTGGCGATCGTTGCCCACGATGGGGCGACGGCGGACGAAGTCGTGCGCTTCGCCGAGCGGGTTCGCAGCGAGGTGGAAGCCTTCTGGGGTGTACGCCTGGTGCCTGAGCCCGTTTTCTGGGGGTTTGACTCCCTGGTAGACGGCTTGCCTAGCCCGTGAACCGCGTCCGTCTCCCCCGAAGTCCGCAGCGCCGAAATCCGCAGCGCCGAAGTCCGCAGCGCCGAAGTCCGCAGCGCCGAAGTCCGCAGCGCCGAAGTCCGGAGCGCGAAGGCAAACCGGAAGGGCCGGTCAGAGGCTGTGACCGCTAGGGTGCCGCGGTCTGCTCGACCACGCTGTAGAGGCTCTCGATGGCTGCGCCGAGCTGCGTGACATCGGTGCCACCCGCTTGCGCCATGTCCGGACGCCCACCGCCGGAGCCGCCGACTTTCTCGGCGACGCTCTTGATGAGATTTCCCGCCTGGAAACGTGAGGTGAGGCTCTTGGAGACGGTCAGCACGAGCTGCGCCTTACCTTCGGCTGCGCTACCCACCAGCACCACGCTATCGCCGAGGCGATCGCGCAGCTTCTCTGCGAGCTCACGCAGCGCACCACGGTCGGTGATTTCGGTCTGCACGCTGAGCACCTTCGCCCCGCCGACGTCCCGAGCACTCGCCAGCAGCGCATCCATTCCGCCAGAGCCCCCGCCTTCCATCAGCTTGCGCTGCAGCTCTTCGATCTTCTTCTCGAGCTGCTTGTCATGAGCGAGGATGCGCTCGATCTTATCTGCCAGATCACCCCCACCGCTCTTCGCAACTTTTGCCGCACGGATTAGTTGATCCTCAAGGAGACGCACATGAGCGACGGCGTTCGCCCCAGTTGCAGCCTCGATACGGCGCACACCTGCCGCGACGCCCGACTCACTGAGGATCTTGAAGTACCCGATGTCACCAGTGTTCTTCGCGTGGGTACCGCCGCACAGCTCGAGGCTGTCGGCGATGCTCAGCAGGCGGACGGTGTCACCGTACTTTTCTTCGAAGATCATCATGGCGCCGCGCTCTTTGGCCTGTTCCATCGTGAGCACTTCGGTCTGGATGGGTGCGCTCCACTGTACCCGCTCGTTCACGATGTCTTCGATCTGACGGATCTGGTCGGTGCTCAGCGGTTCGCCATGCGTGAAATCGAAGCGCAGGCGATCAGGCCCGACCAGTGAGCCCTTCTGTTGCGCGTGCTCACCAAGCACGCGACGAAGGGCCAGGTGAAGCAGATGAGTCGCGGAGTGATTTTTCCGTGTGGCATCACGCGCCGCGCGGTCGAGTTGGAGATCCAGCTCGTCGCCCGTGCTGAGCTCTCCCTGCTCGAGGGTCCCCTGGTGCACGACCAGCCCGGGCAGCGGGCGCTGGGTGTCCTGCACGACGAACCGCAGACCCTCAGCAACCACCAGGCCGGTATCCCCCACCTGACCACCGCTCTCGGCGTAGAAGGGCGTGCCATCGAACACCAGCTCCACGCCGGTTGTTGGTTCCGCGCCCGCGCTCAGCGTCTCGAGCAGCGCGCCATCCTTGAGGATGGCGAGCAGAGTCGAGCGCTGTTCGCTGCGCTCGTAGCCTGAAAAGCGGACGCCTCCTTCAGGGAGCTTGCTCGCGGCGTCTCGGTAGACGTCGGTGATGGCCTTCTCCTGGCCTGCCCACTGGCTCTGCTCCTTGGCCTTCTGCAGGGCGGCGTCGTAGCCGTCCTTGTCGACCTCGTAGCCCCGCTCCGCACAGATCACCTCGGTCAAATCCAGGGGGAAACCGAACGTGTCATAGAGCTTGAACGCATCGTCACCCGCGAGAGTCTTTTCCTGAGCTTCGTCGAGGGCAGAGAAGCGCTCGTCCAAGAGCCCAAGACCGCGCTGGATTGTGCGACGGAAACGCACCTCTTCCTGCTCGGCGACGCTCGCGATCAGATCACGACGTTCACGGAGCTGCGGATATTGCTCCCCCATCAGATCGGCGACCTTCAGTGCCACGTCATGCAGGAACGGCCGCTCGATGCCCAGACGGTGCCCATGTCGGATCGCGCGGCGCATCACCCGTCGGAGTACGTAGGGTCGGCCGTCGCGGTCCGGTAGGATCCCCTCGGAAATGAGGAATGCCGTTAGGCGGGAGTGGTCCGCGATCACGCGCATGCTGACGTCGTCGGGAGCCATCGTGTGGCCGTATGGCTTCCCGGAAATCTCCGCAGCGCACTCCACCAGCTCACGCAACAGGTCGATTTCGTAGTTGTTCGTCTTGCCTTGAAGCACACATGCGAGCCGCTCTAGCCCCGCACCGGTGTCGATACTGGGCTTCGGA